>CAJXJG010000111.1 GCA_913054425.1 uncultured Fidelibacterota bacterium | reverse complement strand
GACCTCTAGGTATCATGGATTCAATATGAACAGCTATAGTATCTCCTTTTTCTGCACCCTCAACCATGATTGGACCACATTGTGGATTTAAGAATGGCATCTCAAGTATTTCGGAGGGGATATCGTTTTCAGAAGTAATTTTTCCTTCAAATGCATCAAGGGTTTCACAGATTACTTGGTCTCCTGGTTTAATATGTAGGACAGGCTTCGAATATGGTCCCATTGTGTAAATATATTGACCTTGAACGGATTCTGTCAACTGATGAGTGACTCCCGACTTACCACCTCCAATACCTTTTTTATACATGATTGAGTTATTAACCCAATCATTTTTGTATTCTTTCATTATCATTTCCATGTGTACCTTTAAGCTAGATTGTTATTTGTGAAGCTAAATAATCTTCGTTGGATAACTGTTCTTTGTTCAATTCATTTGTTATTACTCCTTTGTTCATTACATAACCCCGATTTGCTACTTTTTTTACAAAATAAATATTTTGCTCAACGAACAAAACTGTTATATTGTGGTTGGCATTGAGATCAAGTAAAAATTCAGATATCTCTTGTACTATATTAGGCTGAATACCTTCACTTGGTTCATCGAGAATCAATAGTTTTGGATTACTAATAAGAGCCCTCGCAATAGAAAGCATTTCTTGCTCACCACCACTTAATGTCCCTCCACGTTGTTGTAGCCTATCTTTAAGAAATGGAAAATAATTGAATACCAGGTCAAAGTCAAGAGAGGGTTTTGTTTTTAAAAACCCACCCATTCGTAAATTATCCTTAACAGACAATTGTGGAAATATATCTCTTCCCTGGGGGACATAACCAATTCCTAATTTGGCTCTTTCAAATGATTCCAGATTATTTAATCTATTTTCATCAAAAAATATCTCACCTGAGCGAATTTCAATGAGCCCGATAATTGTTTTAATGAAAGTTGTTTTACCAACTCCATTTCTTCCAATTATAGCAACCATCTCGCCACTATTTATTTGTAGACTCACTCCTTGCAAAACATTTGATGTTTTGTAACCTGAAAAAACATTTTGTGAATCAAACAATGACATTAAATCAATCTCTTCCTAGGTATATATTTTTTACTTCTTCACTATTTGATACTTCTTCAGCTGTACCTTCAGAAAAAATTTCACCTTCGTGTAATACTGTAATCTTGTTAGCCACATCTTTTACGAATTGCATGTCATGCTCTACAACAATTATAGTCAATCCTGTAGCATTCAATCTTTTTAACACAGATCCAGTGAATAATGTCTCTTCAACGGACATTCCAGCAGTTGGCTCATCCAGAAGAACAATCTTTGGAAAGCTAGCAAGGATCATAGTGATTTCCAGCCACTGTAACATATTATGAGGCAATTCCCTAGCTAACTTAGCTCCCTCACTTTTCAATTTAAATTCACTTAAAGCCAGTTGATACCTTTCTTCAGCAATTTCATTATCCATAACTTGAATTTTGTTATTGGAGATAGATAGGTTATCTTTAATACTTAAGCTTTGAAAAGCTCTATTTGTTTGAAATTTTAAACCTAAACCAAGTTTTATTCTTTGAAAAGGTTTTAATTTTGTTACTTCTTTATTTAAAATTCTAATTTCGCCGCTATCTGCTCTCTCAATCCCACAAAGTAATGAAAATAAGGTTGACTTACCAGCACCGTTGGGTCCGATTAAGCATCTAAATTCACCAGTATTTACTGATAGATTGACATCTTTTGCGGCAACAATGCCACCGAATTTTTTGTTTAAATTATGAGTTGAAATGATTATTTGATTTGAATCTGTGAGCATACTCATCTGATTTTTTGCATCTTTTCAAAAATCATTACCACTATTCCTCGTGGGAAAAAAACCATAGTAATTACTAGCAGAGTGCCGATAATAACTAATGCATATTGATTCCCTTGTGACGATAAGGTAAATGATAACCAGTTGAGTACTATGGTTGCGAAAATAACCGCGATGAAACTGTTTCTGCCTCCCACAGCACACCAAATCACTGGCAATGCAGCTTGCAAAATTCCCATTTGGCTAGGTGTAATATAATTCCCCCACTGGACATAGAGAAGTCCACTTATTCCTGCTAAATTTGCCGAAATAATAAAGGTAACACATTGCAAAAATCTTATGTCATAACCCAACATTTCTGTTCTTAATTCGTCTTCTCTGATTCCTATAACTATTTGACCAAATTTAGAATTTACCAAAATTCTCAAACCAAAAAATAAAACTAATACAATTACTAGGCAGTAATAATAAAATGAGTATCCTTCGAATTCGAAAGTTCCAATCTGAAAAAATGGTATGTTTGTCATTCCATTGAAACCTCCTAATAAAACGCGCCCCACTCTCCACTGATAGCCTGAAGTTTGGACGAAAAACGTCTCTAGCAGTAAAGTAAATACCAAAGTTAGTATAGGAATGATCCATTTTTGAATCCTTGAGTAAAAAACAAAATATCCAAAAATACCCGAGATAATTGTACAAACTACCAATCCACCTAAAACTCCAAGAATCGGTCCCCACGAATTACCTAATAGATTGCCAGCTATAATTCCATAAGCATAGCCTGCCAATCCATAATATGCCACGTGACCAAAACTTAAAATACCACAATAACCCCATATCAGGCATAACCCAAAACCCATGGGAATATTTAGTAAATAGAATGCGGTATTTGAAGCTCTAAATGATGAAACGAATGTGGGATAAAGGAAAAAACAGATCAAAACTAAAAAAAATCCTGCCCAGAATTTATTTCCACGCCCGATATCTTTATCCCCATCAATTAAATTCAATAAATGTTTCATTTTGTTGAAAGTGATTTTTTATCAATATAACGCTGAAATGTGGCCGAGATACCATTGGGCATAATTCTAATAACTATTAAAGCCGTTAGAAGTAGTGCAACTGTTCCAAAAAATGCTCCAAAAGCCATTCCAATATTAGTTTTAACTGCTGACAAAATTAAACTGCTGCCAACTGCTCCATAAATTACATTTGTTGCACCGCCAACAACAACAGTGATGAATGCAGGTGCAACAAACTGTTGCCCCATGAAAGGGGCAATTGTCATAGTTGGAGATAGCAAGGCCCCTCCCAAACCTGCCAATCCTGCTCCTATGCTAAATGTAATAGTGTATATTTTTTTAGTTGAGACACCTAAACATTTAGCCATATCTGGATTCTGCATTGTTGCCTTTGCTTGAAGTCCATAATTTGTAAAACTGTACACCCACCAAAGCAAAACAATTAAAAGAATACAAACCCCTATAAGTATTAACCAATATTCTGAATATGAAAAAACACCAAACTTATATGATCCTCCTGGGATTTTTATTGAAGGCATAAATGGACCAAACAGAAGTAATGTCCCTTGACCTAATACCAAACTAATCCCCCAAGTAACTACAAGCGCACCAAGCTCTTCTCCATAAAATCTTCTTATAATTAACAATTCAAATATTCCTCCAATAATTGCAACTACTATAAAACTTAAAATGACAGAAATGACAAAAGGGACTCCAGCATGATATGTAATTGTTGCTACATATGCTCCCATCATCATGAATTCACCATGTGCTAAATTGATGATATTCATCATTCCCAATATAATAATTAACCCTAATGCTGCTAAAAAAAGAAAAGCGGCATTTGCAAATAACTGATAAATTAAACTTATTATAAGTGGACCGATATCCATCTTTGAAATTTTTGTGGGAAAAAATGAACTACTCCGCAACATTCTACGGGGTATTGACTAGGGCATTGAGTCTATTGATTCGCAGAAAGCTGCGAAGAATCAAAACCTAAAGGAGATTGAAAATAAAAAACCTTGGCTTTATAGCACTAAATGTTGATTTCCCTTAGGCACAGTTGAGACATGTCGCTGGGCCTACATTGGCACATGTTGACAGGCAGTTCTGATACATAAATGATGATATCAGAACTGCCAAAACTTTTTGATTAGGAAAACCTGGAGAAAAACGGATCCTCGTCCGGAGTATACTGATGATACTCCTTATGTTTTACAAGGTTTACTCCAATACGTTGTAGCCACCACGGTTGGATATAAGGCCACTCACGTACAAAACTAACATTATGATCTGCATCGCAAGATGCTAACCTAATGTAGTGTGTCGCGTGATGAGATGAAGGCTCCATGAAAACAGTCCCTTCAGGTGCCTCAATATGAATACCGGATTCCATAGCCTTTTTAACATCTTCTTGATTTGTAGTACCTGCAAGTCGACAGGCCTGTGCATACCAATGTATTGTAAAATATGTGTTTTGTGCCATTTGACCAATGTATGGGTCATTAGGGAACATGTCATACCACCTTTTCACAAAGGCCCTGTTCCGATCTGTTGGAATCTCCTCAATGTAATTTACGCAGTTATACATCCGATTCAAAGATGGGGCTTTAAAACGACGATGCTCATATCCTTGAGCCATATTCACTGTGGATGCCATGGGGAATTCCATCCCAGCTGAATGGGCTTGTGGATAATAATTGGATTGGTTTGATCCTACCAGAAGAGTAAATACCCAATCTGGCTTAGCAGCTTGAATTCGTGAAATCGATGTAGTGAAATCGGACATAGACAATGGTGCGAATTCTTCTTCTATGATTGTACCTCCCACCAATGGAGCAAACGCTTTTGTCCACGCTGCAGTAAGCTGACCAAAATTATAATCCGCCGCAAGAGTATAGATGCGTGGACCAAATCTTTTTACCATATAATCAACTACAGGGATAACTTGCTGTTCACAAATTGCTCCTGTGCAAAAAGTATTCGAATCAGCAACACCCCCCTCATACTGGTTGGTGTAAAAATAAAGCTGCTTGTATCTGTCAACAATTGGACGAATCGCTTCTCTAGAAGCACTTGTAAATCCCGCAACTAGGCAATCAACCTTATCTTCTTGAATCAATTTCTTACATAATTGCTGCCAGACATTCCAATTAGATTGACCATCTGGACCAATTAATTTGACTTCACGTCCTAAAATTCCGGAATCTCCTGAATCGACGAAAGTATCATCATCTTCAACATAAACCATTCCAGAACCGGTTTGAGATCCACCATTGTCAACAAATTTCAGATCTTTGTCACCATTACCCATAATTGGGGGATTTCCTGCAAATTTGCCTAAGGATCCAAGACCGCCCGAACCTACAGGACCTCCTTTTAGGGCTTTGCCTTCATTTATTTCCTTTACAGCAAGTTGTGCAGCATGCCATTTTTGTACACCATAAACAGCAATATTCCCTGACAGGTCTTCTATGTGACCAATTTTAACTGGGCCGCTTGCAGCTTCAGCCCTTTTGATTCCAGTCAGTATTATTGGCATTGATAAAACAGCTGACGTCGCAACTGCACCCTTCATGAGGGTTCTTCTCTTTATATTTGAATTATCCTTTTTCTTTGTAACTTCATCTGAAATCACAGTTTCTTTCGGTTCTACTTCATTGTTGTTTTCCATAAAATAACCTCGTTTGAGTTTTTGAAAAAAGGAATCTGTACTCAGTAAGAGACAGACAATTCTACCAACTAAGCGTCAATCTTATTCTAATATTACAAAATGTCAACAAAAATAATAGCAAAATGAAAAAAATTATCATATTTATTTTATCAATCTTTTTTTTAAGCTTTTCATCATTTGCTCTCTGTGAAGAAAAACAAAGTGTCAGGGTAGCTCTACGAAGCGCCTATTTAAACTCTTAACTTCCTATGACCCTTTGTAATAGCCAACTATGTCTGCAGAGTGAATTGCAACATGCTCTTATGCAGGTTGTCTTTCATCATGGAGTTGATGATCTTCTAGGCAATTGGATCTTAATAGTACTTAAACAACTCTCAAAACAATCATTTTAAAGTATGGCGAATCCACCCTTTGGCTAATCTATATAGTAATTAATATGCTCATGCATCAAGTCAGGTTGAATTGTTTGCTACTTGGCGTGGTAGATCATTGGGTTGGTTTTAAGGAATTAAATCCGGATCATATAACTTTCAAA
>CAJXJG010000110.1 GCA_913054425.1 uncultured Fidelibacterota bacterium | reverse complement strand
CTTACTCCACAATGATCCCCTTTGATTGCGGTCAAAAATCAAGTCCCACAATTGTGTCTCCGACAACTTTGCCTCCTCCTCCTCCTAAAGCACTTACTTTCCAAGGAAACTTACAAGTAAATGTCAATGTAGATCAGGCAAATGTCTTTCTCAACAATCAATTCATTGGTGTTGCGAATAAGGGAAAACCACTCAATAAAACCGGAGTTCAAAGTGGAAAAATGAATTTAAGGGTCGAGGCTTCCGGACACATGGTTTTCAGTCAGGTTGTTCATGTGGAAACAAATGCTTGGACACAAATCAGCGCCATTTTGAATCCTTTGACGACTCAAGATCCTCCTCAACCTGCTGCTTTGCCAAGTAGTGACAATGAATGGGTTGAGCCGTTTACCGAGATGATCTTTATTCAAATTCCGGGTGGTTGCTTCCAAATGGGGAGCAATCATAAAAGATCGGGCCCAATTCACGAAGTTTGTGTTGGGGATTTTTATCTGGGAAAGTATGAAGTAACTCAGGGTGAGTGGCAAAAAGTTATGGGACGCAATCCCTCAAAATCAAAAAATAGCTCTCGGCATCCGGTTGAAATGGTTTCATATTACGATATCCAGGAATTCATCACCAATTTGAACAGCAAAGGAAACACAAATTTTAGACTACCTTATGAAGCTGAGTGGGAGTATGCAGCCAAAGGTGGGAAAAGACAGTTTCAATATTCTACGAAAAATGGCTCGATTAACAGTAGTTCTGTTAATTTTGATTCCGAGGGAATTTTTTCCATAGGATTTTTGCTCCGCTCATCTGAAGATGGCTTCAAACATTCTGCACCGGTGGGTAGTTTCCCTTTAAATTTTTTTGGTATTGCAGATATGACCGGAAATTTGTGGGAATGGATCCATGATTATTACGGGAAGGCATATTATGCCAGTGGCGCAAAAAACAATCCTAAGGGACCAGAAAAAGGGAAATATAGAATTTTTCGGGGTGGTAGTTGGAATGATTCAAATGTGGACTATTTATCAACTTCTTTTAGATATCTTAAAAAGCCAGGATACAAAAATAACACTGTTGGATTTAGGTTAGCTATTCAAAATTAAATTCAAATAGGCATCTGTATCTGATTTTGTAAGAACAAAGAAATTGTAGCGAATGTCAATGATTGTTACCTTGAAACAATGGGCAGCATGGGCGCCAACAGTCGAAACCGAATCTGAATGGATAAAATGGATCTCTGCGCCAACAATGCTTCCCAAAAACGGAAGTCCAAAACTTCCATATGTGCCAACAATCCGTCGTCGTCGATTGAGTGATCTGGGGCGGATGGTGATGCAGGTCATTTTTAACTTTAAAGATACAACTGATTTGTCTTCTGTGAACTCTGTTTTAGCGTCACATCATGGAGAACTCAAAACGACATTAGAACTCACTGAGCTGTTGATCAATGGGGATTTGTTTTCACCCCAAAAATTCAGCCATTCTGTCCACAACACTGCATCTGGATTATTTTCTATTGAAGTTAGAAATCGTCAGCCATCGACAGCATTATCTGGCGGAGAAGCATCGTTTTGTTATGGATTTCTTGAAGCGCTGACCATGCAACACCGTTATCCGGAACAAAACACCTTGTTGGTAGTTGCAGATGAATCTGTTCCGGCTTGCTTTGCACAATATGGTCGGTCTCCTGAATTTCCTTATGCGACTGCGTTTTTGTTTGACAGTGATTTAGGCCAGGAAGGGTATCGGCTGAAACTGACTTTTACGTCCAATACAAAAGAAGTGCAACCCATGAAGTTTCCACAGGCGTTGATGTTTGTACGCTGGTTATTATCTGAAGATAAAATGGTATCTTTTTTACATAAACGACTATATTGGACATGGGAAAAGCTGTCCGTATAATCCAGTATTTACGGATCGCTGCAGGTACAGGATTGGCTTTTGTACTCTTTGGCCTTGGAGGCTTGTTCTTGAATTTGCTAACACTGCTAATAGGTTTAATTCCTAACTCATTTCCTGAAAAGAGGGAACAAAATATACAGAAGATTGTACACTATTCTTTTCGCGCCTTTTATTGGTATCTTAAAGTTTTTCGTTTGATTAATGGAAAATGCAAAGGACTGGAACGCTTACCCTCTACGGCTTATATTTTTGTTGCAAATCATCCCACTTTGTTAGATATTGTACTGATTCTCGCAATTCTCCCACGTGCAATATGTGTGGTGAAACCGAAAATAATGAGTTCAATTTATATGGGTGAAGTTGCCAGAACTGCGGGTTATATTTCCAACGAGGATGGTGAGAAACTGATTGATGCTTGTGTAAAAAAACTGAATCAAGGAACACCCATTATCATCTTTCCGGAAGGCACACGTTCGCTACCTCAAACTTTAAGGCTTTTCAAACGTTCTGCAGCTTGGATTGCACTGAAAAGCGACTTCCCAATTGTGCCGGCAGTCTTGAGTATTACTGCGCCAATTCTGATGAAAGACTGGAAATGGTATCATGTTCCACCGCATTCAATGGAAATGCTCGTAGATATTCATGAACCTATAATTCTTGAAAAAGTTCTTAACAATCCAAAGTATGACACTGTTTCAGCACGTAAATTAACTTCACATTTACAACAGTTTTTTGAAAGTAAGGTGATTTTCAATGACATCGGCAGTAATGGAAAATGAAATTAAGCTACTTATTATTGAGTCTCTTTTTCTGGAAGATATTAAACCTGAAGATATTAAAAACGACGAGGCTCTCTTTGGTGATGGACTTGGTCTTGACTCCATTGACGCCCTAGAGTTGGGAATTGCGTTACAGCGAAAATACGGTATAATAATAAAAGAAGGAGATGAGGAAAATCGTCAGCATTTTGCCTCTGTCAACTCGCTCATTGAATTTGTTAAAAATCAAATTTTAAATAAGCAAACTTTATGAATAAAGAGGAAATATTATATAAAGTTGAAGATGTGATTGTAGATCTTTTAGCAATCGATAGAGCCTTAATTAAACCCGAAACCATGCTGTTTGAAGATTTAGATTTTGATAGTATTGATGCGATTGAACTTATTCTGCAGTTGGAAGAGAAATATGACGAAAAAATTTCTGCAGACAAATTAAAATCTGCTCGAACGATACAGGATGTTGTTGATTGTTTGTATGAACTGCTCCGGGCAAGAGAAGAGGAAGTAATAGCCAAATAAACATTCTACGTGAACTATAATAATAACATGAAGTATTCCTTCACTTCCATTGGAAAAGTTCTCACCATTGTGATTTATCCAGTCTTGATTTATTTCATTTTTACTGTGTTGGCAACAACAGATTTGTTCGTTGCGAATTTACTTTTGTTGGTGCCGACATTGGTGAACGGTGTGTTGCTGTTTTCTTTTGGGAGAACTTTAGTGTATCCTCCGACGGTGATTGAAAAAATTGCTGGAACGATGACAAAAGATTTGAGTGGGAATGAGGTATTGTATTGCAAAAATGTCACTGTGGTTTGGTGTTTATTTTTTACGTTAAATGGAAGTATGGCATTGTTCTTGGCATTTTTTTTCAGCCTAGAAGTTTGGACCTTGTACAACGGTGTTGTTGCATATGGACTGATGGGGTTGCTGTTTTTAGTGGAATTTATTTATCGTCATTGGCGTTTCCGTCAATTTGTTGGTACACCATTAGACCCGCTTCTGCGTAGAATATTCCCTCCCCCTGCGACTAATGCAAACTAAGTGCATTCCGCTTTCATGCTTGTTGTCTGTTGGTCGTGTTGCTTACACTCCTGTTGCTGTGTCAAACGACCGTGTGTTTTTGTGGAAGGATTTTGTCGAAGATGTAACGGTGTTGTCCACAATCATTCGAAAGATTGGTATTGGACGCTGGCTGCTCTATTCTGAAGATACTTATCGATTTACAGTTGGTTTGTTTGCCCTTTGGCATGCCGATTCTGTGGCTGTCTTGCCACCTAATTTTAGACAACAGACACTTGATGAAATGAATAACGACCTTGCGGGAGTGGTCACTGATAGCAAGATAAATCTTAAAAACGTTCCCAGTATTTCTCCCATTGTTTCTCCATTGAATTCAACATTCCCTGTGTGGGAAGCCTTGAAGAAGGACGTGATTCAGTTAGAAATATTCACTTCCGGTTCTACCGGAACCAGAAAAGCGATTAAAAAAACACTAGCTAATTTAGAATCTGAAGTCGAGGAACAAGAGGCCGTGTGGGGTGAAAAACTTGGAAATTCAACAATTTTTTCTACAGTTTCTCACCAACACATTTATGGTTTATTGTTCAAAGTCTTGTGGCCTTTACATGCTGGCAGAGTTTTTTGGAATGAAATACTTTTTTCACCGAATGATATGGTCGCAAAACTAAAAACTGTAGACATTGCGTGCCTCGTCTCCGGCCCGGCCCATTTAAAACGAATGCCGGAATTGATTGATTTGTCCGAATTGGGTAGGAATTGTCGCGTTATTTTTTCATCGGGTGGGCCGTTGAATGCGGGAACCTCTTTGATCTTTGCACAATCGGCGCAACTCACTCCTTACGAAATATTAGGTTCCACCGAAACTGGCGGAATCGCCTGGCGTCAGCAAAGTCCAGAGACGGTGGTAGAAGATACGTGGAAGCCTTTCCGAAAAGTGGAAGTGGAAGTGGAGTTACCGGATTGCTTTCTCAAGGTTCGCTCGCCCTTTTTTAATGAAGTCGAAAATGAAGGTTGGCTCCTCACTGGAGATGTAGCCGAGATGGCTCCTGATAAGACTTTTGTCCTCAAAGGACGTGGCGATCGAGTAGTGAAAATTGAGGAAAAACGTCTTTCATTGCCGGATATGGAAAAGCGGTTGGAGTCTCATCAATGGGTGGATACGGCTAAAATATTTTTAAAGGAAGATCCTCCGTACAAGCGGCATAGGCCTCCGTTGACAACTTTGATAGTCCTGTCTGAATCTGGTAGAATTAACTTTGATCAAAAGCAAATTCGGGAAACAATCGGTGAATTAAAACAGCTATTATCAAAATCCTTTGATCCTGTTTTGTTGCCACGCTACTGGAAATTTGTGGATCAGTTGCCAGAAGACGCTCTAGGAAAAACGACCTTGTCAGATTTGCGGGACGTGATGACAAAGCAAAAAGGCAAAAAATGAACGAAGTACGAAGTCCTGAAATATTGGAAGAAGTTGAAACCTTGTCTTCTGAACCAGAAACTCCGGGAAAAAGGCTTACAATGAAGCTGCATATTCCGGACGATTTGATTTATTTAGATGGACATTTTGATCAATTTCCGGTGGTCCCCGGAGTGACTCAAATTGACTGGGCCGCTACTTTCTTGCAACACTTGATGCCCGGAAAAAACTTTTGCATTGAGCGAATTGAAGTTTTAAAATTTTTCAAGCCGCTTCGCCCAAATGACACGTGCTGGATGGAGTTGGAATACTCTTCTGAAAAAGGCCGAGCCAATTTTAGTTTGTACACTGAAGACTGGAAACTGACTTCAGGTCGGTTTGTGATTAGGTGAGTGGGCATGGCTGAGTTTCATCCTTGTGTGGTGATCCCGATTTATAACCACAAGAAGACCATTGCGGATGTGGTTGCTTCGTTGGCACATTTGAAAATTCCATATTTGATTGTGGATGATGCCAGCAATGTCGAAACTCAAAAAATATTAGCAGAATTAGAGCAAACAGATAGCAATGTGGAGATTCTGAACCGTACTGAAAATGGTGGAAAAGGTGCCGCAGTTACTACGGGATTATTGACTGCCTATAAAAAAGGATTTACACATGCATTACAAGTGGATGCAGACGGACAGCATCTTGCCTCAGATGCTGTAAAATTTCTGGAGGCTGCGAAAAATCAGCCTGAGTCCTTGGTGCTGGGGCAACCTTATTTTGACGAATCCGCACCAAAATCTCGGGTGTACGGACGTAAAATTACACAATTTTTTGTGTGGCTGGAAACGGTTTCTTTTGAGATCAAGGATACTTTGTGCGGTTTTCGAGTGTATCCTTTGTCAGCATTCCATGCAATTGCGGAGCAAGTGCAACTCCGGGAACGCATGGATTTTGATCCGGAAATCGCTGTGCGAATGTATTGGGAAAGAGTTCCGGTTATCAATATTGAAACACCAGTTCGCTATGA
>CAJXJG010000109.1 GCA_913054425.1 uncultured Fidelibacterota bacterium | reverse complement strand
GCTTCGGCTGACAGGTCAAATTGGGCTGTAAAAGTATCTCCTTCCGCAATGTGGGTGTAGGGACTCCAGCCGACGAAAACATTTTCATTGTCATAAATTTTATCTTCAGGTTTTCCCCATGTTAATCCCCCATCTACACTTCTGTAAATTTTATATCCTTCAAAATCTGTATAACCACTTAATACATCTTTTGATTTCTCAGAGTCAGCACCGGACCAACTTAGGGTAATTTTTCCATGTTCTGCCTGGTAACTAACCGCAGGTGCGCCTGGAGCTATAAAGCCCTGGTAATGGCTGTTATACATCAATTGAGCGAAAATGGCATTGTCAATCAAATCCTGGTATTCAACTTCTCCTTCTCCTAAATATTTAATCTCGCCAAATACGATACAAAAAGAGAAGGACACTTCCTCCCCAACATCCACATCAAATGGTCCACAGCTCATGATATGGACACAATCCAGTCCATCAGGGTCATCCTGGAAAAATACTGTTTCCTTGATGCCTTCGACTGAATCAAAATGAGGAGTAAATGTAGGATGTTCATGATCCTGGTCAGGATCGTCTGCATGGAAAAACCAGAGTGCTTCATCCGGAGTCAGATTGGTTGTATCACCCACCATGACTTTATAAAGCATTTCTTCTTTATTCAGCGCCTGAGCCCGACTCGCGCTGCCTGAACAACAGTCATTATTGCTTTCCCGATGATGAACTCCGGGACGGTTATACCAGTCAAACCAGTGCCAATCAGTCATTTTAAGGGGATCACCAGGGTACAGATCAATAATTCCATCGCCATCCAGGTCAATCTGTTTCGTAGCCAGGGGTGAATCCAGCAATTGGGTTGCCACCACTCCTAATTCGGTCGCTGCATTGCTGATGCCGTCATAATCATAAATCAGGGCCATACTGATCCGTAAAGAATCACCACTTCCGTCGGGGGATGGTGGACATCCTTCAGGAAAATATTTCGCGCTTGTTGGAGAGGTAAGATAGGTCTCACAATCCACATATTCCATAAAGTCATCTTGATTGGTATGGACACCAAAATTCCCATAAATGTCCGTAGAGACAGCGTCTGCATCCATATAAAATCCCATGCTCATTCCCTTATAGTTGAAACCAGCGCTCGCATTGAGACGGGTACCATCAGGCATCATCATTGCCTCTCCTGATATGGGTGACCATTCAGCACCGGAAGCTACACAAGTCTCCTGGGTAATATAGCGATTATTCGTACATTCGTATCTGTATTCTTTTGTACCATCTGGGAGCCTTGTAAAAGCTTGCCAGTTCCCGCTTTCATTCCTTACTTTTACCGTAACAAACAAAATATCCTCCGCATAGGCAACGCCATAAGAATGAGCTTCTGACATCACACGGAGTCCCATGGGATATCCGGTTGCCTCATATTCATTATCAAGCACACGATTACCCCTATGCGTCCAGCGGTCATCAAATTCCATATAGACATCCGTATCGGAAATAGCACGGCCGGGGACACTCTGCCAGCAGTCCCTATCCTTTCTGGTTTTATTACATTCTGGATGCTCAACGACGAAAATGGAGTCTTCGCCCATATAGTCTTCCGACCACCAGCCAGGCCAAAAAGGCTCGCCGACATCTTCACAATTTTGAATTTTCGGATCCTGACAAATTGGCCAGGTATTCCCATAATCACTGTGGGCAAGCAGTGGATAGGTATCTCCCGAATCAGTAAATGGAGTGCTGCCAAAAAGATCACCGGCAGTGAAATCAGTACTATGGGTATATTGCCTTGCTCTCGTTACCGGCTGCCAATCAGTATTATAACTTTGACTCGTACGGGAAAACCATGACTCAGCAGCATTGGCTCCATAATAGACATAGTTATCATCACTGCTCCAGGGCAATCCATCGGAACCATAATCATAGATGTCATAATCAATTAATCGCTCTACTAATTTTGGGCGTAAAGCCCATGGTCTTATCAATCCAATCATGGCATTGGAATATTGTGGATCAACCACCTTCTCTTCGCTATAGGGAACACTGATATATAATTTACCACCATCAAAACACCATTGGTGTTGACCATCTATATCATCAATCCCCTCTTTTTCCATTCCCACAGTTCCGCGATCATCATGAGTATCAAAAATTACTCCTGAATAATTTGGTCCTCCATCCATCCAGTCGGTGTAGGCAGCAGTACTGGACCATATTTGGATTGTATCGCCACTTGCGGTGATTACAAGAGAGCCCTCTGTCCAGTCCTCAAACTCAGAGGAGTATACGTGACCGGGTACGCCGCATAGAAAGCCCACATGAGGCAAATAAGTGTATTTCCCCCACAGAGCTGCTGGATGTTCATCCCAACTGATGAAATTTCCATAATTTGTAACTGCACTTTTGACTTTTCCGTGGAGCAGATATCCTATTGCCCGATCAAGCAATGGATCGTCCACCTGACCTGCAGTTTTTCCCAAACCATTATTATTTCTTTCAACGTAATTAACATGATTCGGTTCTGATCCTAATACAAAAATTGAAATCAGTACCAAGGGGAAAATACCTTGAAATGCTCTCATAATGATGCTATCCTTTGTCATCGAAAATCAAACCTTGCCGTGAAATTGATTTGCCGTGGAGATGTAAAATACCAGGGAAAATTGTAATACGAGCTTGAAACATCAGTTCCAATATTTTCAGTGTAATACTCGCCAGGATCATCGGGCTCTCCAGTTAAATCGAAAACATCCAGCGGAATCCTTAAATCGAAGACATTGTAGACATTTAACCCTAAAGAAACTTTCATTCCATAATATTTGAATACCTTCGAAAGAGATAGATTAACATTCTTATAAGCCGGCGCCCGTTTTGTATTTTTATTTTTTACGTCAGATTGAGGCTTGTCTCCATTAAATATCACTGGTGTATAGGGATAGCCAGATTGATAAAAACCTGTGAGGCCGGCTCCAATACCAAAAGGTAATTTTTTTGTGTGGATTGAAATTGTAAAATCGTGGGGACGGTCATAAGGCATGAGAAATTGCTGAGAAGGAGCATCAACCCAGACTTCACCAAAGGCAGACTTATCATACTCCCCATTGGCTTTGGCTTTGGAATAGGTGTACTGAACTAAAGCATTTGCGAATCTCCCGCGATTTTCCAATGTAAAATCTATTCCCCGGGATGTACCATAATCACCATTTGCAGCAATCTGATAGGTATACACCGAACTTCTGTATGTCCGGGCAGTGGTTAATTGGTCCATATCTTTTGCCCAGACCATCATTGAGAAACCCCAACGCCTTCCAATTTGAGAATTAAAACCAAATTCATAGGACTGGGTACGTG
The DNA here is from genome assembly GCA_913054425.1 of uncultured Fidelibacterota bacterium. Lineage (GTDB taxonomy): Bacteria > Fidelibacterota > Marinisomatia > Marinisomatales > UBA8229 > UBA8229. The sequence goes on along the minus strand of CAJXJG010000109.1, from coordinate 2,827 downwards.
CGGAATTCATTGTAGCATTTCCTATCTGTCCCTGTGTATGTTGGAAAAGTTCATTTGGGTTTTCCTGCCTGTTTGTATTTAGGAATACCATGGAATAAACAGGCGTCTGGTAATACAATCCGTAATTAAATACAAAAGTAATTTTTTCAGTGATAATGTGGCTGATACCAATCCTGGGACTCACTTTATAAAACCACTTGGAATCATTGAAAATTACACTCTCATAATCACCCACGTCATCACTGTAGGGTTCTCCAGTATCCAGAGTTTTATTACCCTCCCCCATCCCATAATCCGGTTTCAAAATAATTTCATCATCGTCAGGATAATTTGGGACGTTATCTCTAATTAATATTTCCCAATTTTCATTCCAGATAGCTTCATCATCAAAATCCTCAAACCCCTGTTCGCGCACAGCATTCATCCATTCAGCCCGGGAATAAACTCCTCCCTCTAATCCATCCAAACCAAAATCGCCAAACACCCAGGGCTTCCCGGGAGAGGCATTGCCAAAAGGGTCACCCCAGACCTTGGAATTATAATTAACTGCATCCATGCGAACTCCGGCATTAACAATCATCCAGGGTACTTCAAAAGTTGACTGCAGATAAGCGGAAATTTCTTCAGGTTCTACATAATCATCCCATCGACCATTTCCGTTAAAATCGCTGAAGCTTTCACCTGGTTCATAAATATTATTGCCATTTCGATCTGTAAATGATTCCGCAGGATCCCAAATCCCATTAATATTCAAATCATAATAATCATCATCCAAATTCCAAACCCCATTACTATCAGAATCAGTTATAAGCGGTTCCGCATCGTCCCAGACACCATTGCCATTTCGATCTGTAAATGATTCTCCAATTCCTCCATCCCAGACTCCGTTCCCTTCACCTTCGTCCGCCTGACTGTTGGGTAGCGGATTTTGCGGGTCAAGCCGGTCGATACCATCCAGACCAAAATCATTCCACTGCTCGGCAAACCGCTGTCTATTGGCTCCTGCATCCATCCAGGGATTTTCAACATCAAAATAGTTCAATTTATGAGATTTATAATCAAACCCAGTCCTGAATTTTAATTTATTGGTTACCTGGGAAGTAATATCAAACCGGAATTCATTGGTTACAGCTAAAGACGTATTGAAAAATCGATCGTGCCCGCCAAAGGACTGTCCTTCATTCCACCCGATAAAATAAAGAGAATCCATATTATCAAAAAACCAGCCGCCAGGGCGAAAAAATTCATTACCATGCCCGGCTACATAGGGATCCTGAAACCAATCATCAAAAAATACTGCATTATCATAGAACAGTTTATGGTCAACATACATTTCAGGAGTGAGCCAGTAGTCCCCGTTACGATTAATACATGCTTCAGTTAAAATGGGGCCATCCCAGACACCGTTATCATTTGCATCTGTAAAACCTTCTCCCTTATCCCAAATTCCATTGAAGTTGCCGTCATTAAAATCTTCAGCAACACTCCAGTTGTAATTCCCGGGTTCCGGCGCACCATAATACCAGCCGCTGGTCCAGTTACCGGGGCCTTCTCCATCCCGTTTGGTATAAAAAACAGTATCATTCGAAGTGGTATAGGGAACGACATTGGGATTATAAGGGTCTGAAAAACCACGTTCTCCTGCGGGATGAGACCATTCAAACCAATCTGGATAACCGTCATCATCACTATCACGTAGTTTCACACCAGAGAAAGAGCCCTGTTCAAACCGTGACAACCTTGCTGTGTAAAATGTCCTGCTGGTTAACTGATGATTGAATTCAAAAGCAAAACGCCGGGTATCCCGAAATAATTCATTCTGTCCCAGATCCCAGTATAAAAAAGAGCCTGGATTAAAAATTTTCCTATGATCAGATAAAGACCAGTAGGAAATATTTAACCGCAGCTTGTTGGTTGGATTGTAGGATAATTTACCGAAGATATCCCAGGTATTTTCAAATCCAAATCCCCTGAATCCAGCGGTTGTATCAAAAGGATGAGCGAAATTTTCGTAGTTGATTACATTCCCTGGATCACCTTCAATGTAGCTTATATCATCATACTCATATACACTGTAGGACCTATTATCGGAATATTGCCCGGAAACCCAATACCGCAGTTTTTGATAGCCGGGGAATGAACCTCCAAAGCCAAGGGAATAGTCGTTAGACCCTCTTAAATCATCATATTCTGATCCCATAGCAGCCCCAACCATACTGGTTTCATATTTAAATTTATACTCAAACTTCTGTCCGCCTGATTTTGTATGAATATTAGAAATAGCAGACATGGCATCACCATATTCTGCATTGAAACCGCCTGGCTGCCAGTCCAACTCTTTGATCGCAAATAGATTTAATTGGGTTCCTCTTCCAATCCCTCCAAAGATAGGATTCCGGATGTACATGCCATCTATCATATAAGCAATTTCACCGGATCTTCCACCGCGGACATGAACTTCTTCCAAGCCTCTTTCCTCGTGGTCAGGGATAGCCTGTTTTCTGCTTCGTACTTGGACAACACCGGATTGAAGTGAATACAGTTCCGATACATCCCTGATAGGCAAAGCTTCTATTGCATCATCACTGATTGTTATTTTTTTTGCAGTAGCGCCGGGATCCATTATCGCCCGCTCAGCTATAACTTCAACTTCTTCACCTTCTATCGCAGCGATGGGCAAAGTAAAATTAAGCCATACAGTTTGATCCATTATCACATGCACATTTTGTCGGGTTTCCTGTCGATATCCCATCATGGAAACTGTTACACCATAGTTCCCTATTGGAATATTAAGGAGAATATAGCTTCCATCACTTCCAGCAATTGC
>CAJXJG010000108.1 GCA_913054425.1 uncultured Fidelibacterota bacterium | reverse complement strand
ATGCAGGAGATGGATGAACTTTAGGATTAAAATACTTTAACAGAAGAATAAATTTAGGTATACGGACGAGTATAAACGATTTTATCATTTTAAGACGGAAAAAATTGTTGATACCGTTCAATGGTGTCACGACGGTGGGTGGTCCACTGTTGTCAAGAGGTGCCATTTGGCATCAAGTTAATTGTAAAACCCTAAAATAAAATGAGGGAATATGTCTATGTGGACAAATAATATTGTCACGTTCTACGGAGCAGACGAAGACCTGAAAAAGGTCGCTGAAAGGTTGTACAGTCCAGGAGAAACTAGCGAAGAAGATAACTGCTTTGACTTTAACAAGATAATACCATTTCCAAATGAATTATCTTATATTCATTCTAGCAGATTTAATTCAGGGAAAAAAATGATACATGGCCGTGAATACGAGCAATGGTACTACGTGAATTCCGATGGGAAAATGATTGAAAACAATCCGGATAACTACTTTGAAAAATCCAGACTAAAGGGAATGTCTTCAAGGATGGAAAAACAGTTCATGAGAAAGTATGGTGCACTAAACGATACCGACTGGAGAGCTATAAACTGGGGGACAATATGGAATTCCAACTCTGGACCTGGTGAAAAGTACAGAGAAAAACTAGTATACAATTTTCGCACTAATTATGGTAGCGCCAGACTAATCGTACTCGAGATCGATAGTATGATTTATAGAGGTGAATTCCCTAAGGTGAAAATGATGTGGGAACATGACAATGTTGATGTACACTTGTGCTTCATGGAGGATGACGAATATGTTCCCGATCCTACACCTGTCTTTACAGTTGGATTCGCTGAAACAGAAAAAAGTACCGCTGAATATTATAAGTGGTAGTTGTTTTTGACAAATTGATAGAAAATAGTATTTTTTTACACAGACAGTCTAACAGCACCTGAACTAGTGGAATGAGGGGGGGCAACTTACAAGGTGAGGGAATTTGCCGAGCTGGTAAAAAACTTTTTCCCGACAAAGTTAACCCTTCAAATATATGCAATCATCATGAAATTGTCAAAATCTACATTTTTTTCTCCTTTCAAATTGCCTGATGTTGACATGTTGAAATTAACAAAAAATAGGAGTAATTTTTTTCAAATGTAAATTTTATTAAAAAAAGTCTTGCATTGCTAATAATACTGTCATATAGTTTTTTTGCTGAGCATTTTGCTTGGTGTTGTGTGATTGTTAGTTGAGGTTAAAGAGAACTGCTTGAGTTTCTTCTTTGGTTCATAGGGAACCGCTACCTTCAATAACAATCAATTTATGTTAATCTCTTGTTAATGAGGTAATATGAAGAAAGTAAAAAGAATCGTCAGTATGGTACTAATGATAGGTATGTTCAGCGGTACTGCATTATCTGCAACAGAAATCCATTGGTGGCACGCATTTAAAGGTCGCTTGGGGACACTACTGGCGGAACAAGTTGACCAATTCAACGCAGCTCAGAGTGATTATAAAGTTATTCAAAATCGCAAAGGTAATTATTCTGAAACACTGAATGCTGGAATTGCAGCTTTCAGAGCAAAAAAGCATCCACATATTTTAATGGTTTTCGAGGTAGGAACAGCGACCATGATGGCTGCTAAAGGTGCTATAAAGCCTATGTATAAGGTGATGTCAGAAGCTGGAGTTAAATTTGACCCAGATGGTTTTATCGGTCCGGTCAAAGGATACTATACTACTACTACAGGAGAAATGCTTTCCATGCCTTATAATTCATCTACTCCTGTTCTCTGGGTTAATAGGGATGCATTTAAAAAAGCTGGACTCAATCCTGACATGGATTTATCAACCTGGCAAAAAGTTGGAGCTGCTCTTGATAAGTTAAAGTCCTCTGGGAATAAATGTCCTTTGACAACTGCTTGGCAAAGTTGGGTCCATTTAGAAAACTTGTCTGCATATCACAATGTTGCTTTTGCTACAAAAGAAAATGGATTTGCAGGAATGGATACTGAATTGGTATTCAACGGTCCAGTACAAATAAAACACATTCAAGCTATGGGCAACTGGGCCAAAGAAGGAAAATTTATTTATGCTGGTCGCAGGAATGAGGGTGGTAAAGCTTTTCGAGCTGGTGAATGTGCACTTTATACAGAATCATCCGCTGGTTACGCTGGTATAAAGAAAAATGCAGAGTTCGATTTTGAAATACGGCATTTGCCATATTGGGAAGGTGTTAAAGGTGCACCTCAAAACACAATTATTGGTGGTTCTTCTCTATGGGTTTTGTCTGGGCATAGTACAAAAGAATATAGGGGGGTTGCAGCTTTCCTTAGTTTCCTTTCATCACCAGTAATTCAGGCTGCCTGGCATCAAAATACAGGTTACTTACCAGTGACTCTTGTAGCAAGCCAAAAAACTAAAAAATCAGGTTTTTACGATTCTAACCCAGGGACAGATATCGCTGGAATCCAGATGACTCGAAAAACACCAACTTCTGTTTCAAAAGGACTTCGTCTGGGTTCTTTTGATCAGATTCGAGGTATGATTGACGAAGAACTTGAAAGTGTTTGGAGTGGTAAAAAGACTGCTAAATCTGCTTTAAATAATGCGGTTAAGAGGGGTAATGTCCTGCTTCGCAGATTTGAATCTTCAAACCGCTAGTTAGTATTTTTGTGGGGACTAGAAAATGTCCCCACAAATGTTATATAGTTTTTGATGGAAAAACGTGTTTATTTTAAAGGTTGGTTCTTACCTGCTCTTCTCATCACACCTCAATTATTGATCACCGCTGTTTTCTTTTTTTATCCAGCAGGTACAGCAATTTGGTGGTCCCTGTTCAATCCAGATCCATTTGGTCTCAGTACAAAATTTGTGGGTTTTGCTAATTTTGATTACTTATTTGCAGACTCATATTACAAAGAAAGTTTTTATACCACTGCTATTTTTTCTTCGCTGGTCACATTATTTTCGATGGGAATTGCACTCTATCTTGCAGTTCTTGCAGACCGCTTGATAAAGGGAGCTGGGATCTATCAAACATTATTGATCTGGCCATACGCAGTTGCACCTGCTATAGCAGGTATTCTTTGGATGTTTTTATTCGATACTCAAACAGGCCTCATATCATGGTACTTGGGTTTACTAGGTTATGATTGGAACCACCTTTTAAACGAAACGGAAGCAATGGGACTGGTCATTGTTGCATCTACATGGAGTAGGGTGAGCTATAATTTTTTGTTTTTTCTAGCAGGTCTACAAGCAATTCCTAGAGCAATTATTGAGGCAGCAGCAATCGATGGGGCACGTTTCTGGCGACGTTTTTGGACTATAATCTTTCCACTATTGTCACCAACTACTTTCTTCTTGGTTGTGATGAATATTGTGTATGCATTTTTTGACACTTTTGGTGTCATTCATACAATAACCAAAGGGGGACCAGGGCAGTCGACGACAATACTTGTTTATAAAGTTTATTCAGATGGTTTTGTGGGTCTTGATCTTGGGTCATCTGCTGCACAGTCAGTTATTTTGCTAATTATTGTTGGTCTTTTAACAATTCTGCAATTTAAATTTGTAGAAAAAAAAGTACATTACTGATTTCAAAAATGGTTGAAAACAGAGGATTAAATTACTGGCTGACACATGTCGGCCTTTCTTTTGGTGTCTTAGTATTATTTTTCCCACTATGGTTAGCTTTTGTAGCTTCTACAGTTACAAATTCTGAGGTAATTCATCCTCCCATGCCATTATGGCCTGGTGATCAGTTCTTCGTCAATTATGGGAGGGCTTTAATAGAAGGGGACAGTGGCCAAACTTCTGCCTCAGTTGCCAGAATGTTATTGAATACCGTTACTGTTGCACTTGGTATTGCTGTGGGGAAAATAGTTATATCATTTACTTCAGCGTTTGCGATCGTCTATTTTAGATTTCCAGCACGTAAATTTTTTTTCTGGATAATATTTCTTACTTTGATGCTTCCAGTTGAAGTGAGGATTCTCCCTACCTATGAAGTTGTTGCAGGTTTTGGAATGCTGAACACCTATTCAGGATTGATATTTCCCCTGATAGCTTCTGCTACAGCAACCTTTCTGTTTCGTCAATTTTTTATGACTGTCCCTGATGAAATTGTTGAGGCAGCTAGGATTGACGGAGCTAGGCCGATGCAGTTTTTCATTGATATTTTAATACCTATCAGCCGTACAAACATTGCGGCTCTTTTTTTAATAATGTTTATATATGGCTGGAACCAGTATCTTTGGCCATTACTAATGACTACTGATCCATCTATGAATACAATTATTATGGGAGTAGAACAAATGATAGGTGGTCAAGATGATGTGACACCTTGGCCAGTAGTTATGGCGGCTTCAATGATGGCTATGTTGCCGCCTATTATCGTAGTTATTTCTATGCAAAATCTTTTTATTCGTGGGCTAACCGATAGCGACAAATGAAACTATGTCAGGTTTAATTCTAAAAAATGTTAAAAAATCTTTTGGTAAGGTTAAGGTCATACATGGCATTGACTTGGAAGTAGAGGATGGAGAATTCATTGTAATAGTTGGACCATCGGGATGTGGGAAATCTACTTTATTGCGAATGATAGCAGGGTTGGAAAATGTTACAGATGGAGATATTCTGATTGATAATCTAAAAGTTAATGATAAGGAACCCATGGACAGAAATATTGCTATGGTGTTCCAGAATTATGCTCTGTATCCTCATATGAGTGTTTTTAATAATATGGCTTATGGACTAAAAATAGCTGGTTTACCAAAGTCTGAAATTGCCGAAAGAGTTAGGCAAGGAGCCATCATGTTGGAACTTGATGGTTTACTGGACCGAAAACCTCGGGAACTATCTGGTGGGCAGAAACAGAGAGTTGCTATGGGGCGTGCAATAGTAAGACAACCTGTGATATTTTTATTTGATGAGCCTCTATCAAACCTGGATGCTAAGCTGAGAATTCAAATGCGTATTGAAATTAAATCATTGCAACAGAGATTGGGTACAACTTCTTTGTTTGTTACACATGATCAAATTGAGGCAATGACATTGGCAGACCGAATGGTGGTTATGAATGAGGGCGTGGCTGAGCAAATTGGCTCTCCTATGGACGTTTTTCAGAAACCAGAAACAGTTTTTGCTGCACAATTTATTGGCAGTCCTGCGATGAATATAATCAAAGCAGTCTCTGAAAGACAAAGTCTAAAACTTGTTAATGGTACTTCACTTAAATGTTTAACTCAATCTAATGGAGATGTTTTGGTTGGTTTGAGACCAGAAGACCTTAAACCAGATAAAAAAGGTAAAATTGTTATGAACGTTAAATTGTTTGAACCGATAGGTGCAAGTACTATATTACATGGTACTTTAAACAATTCAGATACCAAGATTGTCTCAGTGGTTCAGGGTTTATTGAGCCCAAAGGATAGGCTCTCTGAAATGAGTTTTAGTATTTCTCCCGAGGCTATTCACCTTTTCAGCCGAGACACTGGTAAAAGGATAGTAAATTAATTATAGTTCATGTTTATTATTATGGAATAAAATTGCAATAGAAGTCTTTTGAATTAGTATTTTATAATATTTTATCTCTATTCTCTGGAACAGTTCTAATTCTCATTCAGTTCTCACAGACATTGCATACCGACAAAAATCTAAATAGTTAAATATTTAAAAAGTAATCACTACGTTTTGAACCTTAGGTTAGACTTAGTTTTGACTGGGGACTTTTTCATCATGTTCCATAAAAAATTTCTATTAGTTCTTATACTTTGTGGGTTCGTTATTCTTTATTTAACGATCCCTAATAACATCTTTGCATCTCAGGAAAAATTGGTGATAGCACATCGTGGGGCTTCAGGATACATCCCAGAGCACACCTTAGAAGGCGCTGTATTAGCCTTCGCGATGAAGGCAGATTTTTTGGAATTGGATGTGGTTATGACTAGTGATGGACATCTGATTGCCATGCACGACCTGACACTTAATGCGACTACAAATGTGGATGAAGTATTCCCGGATCGCTCAGGTACTAATGGGAAGCACCTTACAATGGAATTCAGTTTAGCAGAAGTCAAAAGGCTAAGAGTTCATGAACGTTCAAATAAAAGAGGATCAGGGCCAGCTTTCAAGGGGAGATTTCCATATGAATCGCTACTTTTTGAGGTTCCTACTCTTGAAGAAATGTTACAACTCGTGAATGGGTT
>CAJXJG010000107.1 GCA_913054425.1 uncultured Fidelibacterota bacterium | reverse complement strand
TTGTGAAATTTTAATAACCAAGATCTTTATTGACTAAATTAAGAAGAGGTTTTCCGGAAAGAAAACACTCAAGGTTGCGGAAAAAAAATTGAAGTGTTTGTGGCACATAATTGACACCATCATCGGCAGATACATGTGGCGAGATGATAAGATTTGGTACTGTCCATAAATTAGAATTTAAGGCGATAGGTTCCGGTGAAAAAACATCAAGTATCGCACCCGCTAATTTTTTTGCTTCCAGCATTTCTGAAAGCGCATCATAATCAACTGCGGATTGTCTTCCTACATTGATAATACCACAAGATTGTTTTAGAAGACTTAATCGTCGACGATCTATAATGTTTATAGTTTCAGGCGTTTCCGGCAGGGAAATATAGAGAATGTCAGCTTGAGGTAGAATACCATCTAACTTGTCAAATGTTGCAATTTTTGCACACCCTTTAACCGAGTTGCCTTGGCGGTTAACGCCAATAACATTGGCTCCAAGAGGCTCTAATAATTGGGCTACGGAACCACCGAGATTGCCCGTTCCTAAAATGACTATTGTTTGTCCAGCAATAGGAGTGCTGTAAATCGACTTGTATAATTTGTTTTTCTGATTAGTTAACATTTTTGGAAAATGGTTGTGCATCATCAAAATTGCCATCAAACCATACTCCCCAGCTTTTTTGGCATGGATCCCTTTGTTGTTGGTAAGAGCAACACTATTTGGTAGCCAGTCAAACGGTAAGAGATGCTCAACACCCGCTCCTATGCAGTGTATCCAGCGAAGATTGGGAGCTGCTTCATTAATATTCGAGATTGGTAAATTCCAAGTAAGTAAAATATTAGACGTTGCCATTGATTTAATAAAATTATCCTCATCCCAATCTATAAAAATTTCAAAACGTCCTTCAAGATGAGGAAAATTAGTAAGGGCTGTTTTGACTCGCTCTTCAGTTATGGTAAATACTTTTTCTCCTTCAGGCGTATTAGGGAAAGAGCCTGCTCTCCATCTATTATTTTTTATATGTATCCGAATCTTTTTTTCTACAGCCATCATTGTATATGATTTTTTTCCATCGCCTCTAGTTTATCAAAGATATATTGATCACGCTTGTCCAATGGCATCTTTTCCGCTTCAAATTGTATATTTAATACATTAGATCCTACAGACCTTAGGAATAAACGGTCATCTGTATTTTTTTGTGGCATATATAAAACCGTATCCTGCCCGTTTGTTCGGACAGCTTCACCAGGAACTTGTTGAGGTCGGGGCATTTTTTTACCATTTTTCAAATCATTAACAAGCTTTCTGATCTGACGTCGGTATAATAAAATGCCTTGATCGGTTGGCATGAGATGCTCATTTTTGTGATGGCTAATCGGCCCCATTCCTTCTACGGCTTCTGCATCAGAGGGGTGTAATTGCTTTTCTTCCCATGATCGGTCAATAATTTCACCCTGCTCAATCAATTCACACCCTTCCTGATTATTATATTCTAATGGATCTCCGCGCTCCCCAAAATTTCCCCAGGCCAAGGCCATTGAATGGGTATCATCAACTGGAACGACCCATCTAGTAAATGAACTTCGACCAAAAAAACGAGTTTTGGTTCCATCAGCTGCAAACGCAGCACCAGCTTGGGTAAAGTTTGGCAAAATCAGTTCATTAACTCGAACCCATACATACTCGTTCACTCTTCTCGTATTGCTTCCTAGAAACTGAATTCCTCTTTCATGTATTTCTAACTCACCGATTTCTCCGAGGCCTTCTGAAAATTGTGCACCAGAAATTGTACTGTGCAAAAAAGAAGTGTGTATAGGATCCATAATGGCATCAAGAATCTGTAACCAATTACAATTGTAATCAATGCGATAGGGCCGAGTTGTAATACCAGACAAAGAAAAAGAGTCATACAGAGGAAAGTCCGGCATCTCATCGGGAGGTCCCATATATGCAAAAACCAATCCATTAAATTCTATAACTGGGTATGCGCCTAGTCTAAGGCGATCCCTTATATTTTTAGCAGCGGTTGAATCAGTTGCTTCTCCTGGTGTTTCCAATATCTCTCCATCAGGCGCAAATAACCAACCATGGTAGCAGCATCTAATACCTTCTTTTTCACATTTACCAAAAATTAATGAGGCGTTTCTGTGAGGACATTGTCGGTGAACGAGACCAAACCTCCCGTTTGTTGTTCGAAACAAGACTAAATTTTCTCCAAGGATTCGAACTGGCAATGGCTGCTCGCCAACTTCAGAGTTAAGAGCTACTGGATGCCAATAGCGACGAAAAAATTCTCCACATGGAGTTTTGGGTTCAATACGAGAAATAATCTCATCTATTTTAGGAGTGTGGTTTTGTAGATAGCCCCTATAGTCCCCCTCTGGTGAAAAATTCATATTTTTGTTATTTAATAATATCTTTCATGCATTATTTTTATAATTTAAAATAAATAAAATACTTTCATCAGTAAAGCCTAAGATATTCCTTTACTTCCCAATCTGTAACAGCCTGATGATAACGTTCCCATTCATCATTTTTGTAATTTATATATGAATTTAACATCACCTTACCTAAAACTTTTTCTGCTAACTTATCTTTTTTTAAGGATTCAATTGCATGAAGAAGATTTTGTGGAAGACGGCGGATTCCTCTTTTTTTACAATCCTCATCTGTTAAAGCATAAAGATCAAAATCAGAAGGTTTGCCAGGATCTATTTTATTATTTATACCTTCAACTGCTGCAGAAATTGTCATTGCAAGAGCTAGGTATACATTCATTGTAAGATCAGCGGCACGGTTTTCGATACAAAAACGATTTTGTGGCAATCTAAATTGAGCAGAGCGGTTATTATGTCCATAAGTAATATTTGTTGGTGCCCATGTATGAACACCCCCTTCAAAACCCCCTACTGTTGGGACGAGTCCATTATAAGAATTTACCGTAGGACATGTAATTGCAGTTAATGCCTCAGAATGAGCTAGCAAACCACCCACAGCATACTGAGATTTTTGTGACCATTTATCCCCATCTTTAAAAACATTAGAATTAGAGTCTTCAGTATCCTGGAGGGAAAAATTAATATGACCACCAGATCGCCAATCACCAATAGTGGGTTTAGGCATAAAAGTTACAAACATACCATGTTTTTTAGCTATCTCTTTTAAAAGTATTTTTAAGAATACTAACCTATCTGCCATTTGCAAAAGATCTGTGTAGTGAAAATCCAGTTCAAATTGTGAGTATGCTCCTTCGGCCACAACATCATGAAGGTCCCAACCTAACTCGCCTAAAATATCAATCAAATCTTTTAAAAAATGCATAGAATCCAGTGAGTACTCAACATCATACCCAAAAGCTTGTTTTCGAGGTCTTATTCCATGAGGAGGGTCATTATCTATTGCTTTTACAGGTTCTCCTTTTTCATTATATTTCATTACAATAAACTCAGGTTCAATTCCTGCAAATCCAATATAACCCCCGTCTTGTTTTTCTTGAATAATTCTTTTTAAAGCTTGTCTAGGACAGACATTATAGGGAGCTCCCTCCCAAAATAAATCTGCAAAAATAATTGCAGTAGTTTTATCCCATGGACAAATATAGACGGCATCAAGATCAGGAATCATAACTTGGTCGGTATCAGCAGGGGAAAGCTCTGGAACAAATGAAATTGAATGAACTGCGAATTGAGGCCCTTTTCCAAGACATAAATTTTTAAAATTGCTCATAGGTACAGGTTTTGTTTTGGGAATTCCGTGTAGGTCTATCCAGCTTGACAAAACATATTTTACACCAGCTTCTTCAAGTTTTTTTTTGGTTATAGAAATACCAGGCCTATTTCTCTCAATTGCATCTTCGATACGTTCATAATAAATTTTATTTGTCATTTTATACCCTTACTTAAAAAATTAATCATTTTGATCCAAACCCATATCCTCTGGATCAATGCCTGGAACAAAAGTTAATCCTGCTTTTTTCTTCCAATCATGAGGATAGGCTGCATAAAATATAATGCATTTCTCATCACATTCATAAGCGATATGGTTGTCACGAGGAACATAGAGAACATCCCCGGGAGAGCATACATAAGATTCCCCATCACAAATCAGGCGAAAGGTTCCCTTCATGCAATAAATTATTTCATCGCAGGTTAAATCCCAGGGTACGGAAATGTTGTTAAGGAAGTTCAGCCCCCCGCACATCGTATCGCTAACTTTGCTTGTCACAAAAGGTTTGATATAAGTTTGTCCTGGTTCCAGAGTGTGCAATCTGTGTTCAATTTCTGAAAATTTATAGAGTTGCGGTTTTTTTTTCATTCAACGGTTCCTTTCATTCAGTTAATTTTATTTTTTCATTCAATTCAACTTTGTAGCCGTCAGGATCTTCACAAAACGCGATGACTCTTGTGCCATGTTTCATCGGTCCGGGAGGACGGGTAATTTTGATTCCGGTTGCAGCAAGATCATCACATGCCTTATAAACATCAGCTGTTTCAATACAAATGTGACCCCAACCGTTGCCTTTCTCATATGGTTTTTGTTGATCCCAGTTATGCGTTAATTCCAGTGTTGGGAACTCTGTTTCTGGTCCGTAACCAATAAAAGTATTGGTAAATTTGCCTTCCGGATAATCCGTTCGTCGCAGCACCTGCATTCCCAAAGTTTCACAGTAAAAATTCAAGGACAATTCAAGATCACGGACGCGTATCATCGTGTGTGCCAGCCTAAATCCCTCGTATTTTTTTTCTTCAGACATAAATTTTTCTTATTTAACTTTTGAATATTTCATTACAGATTTAACCACAATTTTTTGAAATGCACGAACACTTTTTTCCCAATGCGGAGACAATAATCCTCCTTGTATGGATACCGGTGAGGCACGCCCCAGTTGAAGTCGCTCACATATTTCATGATCTTCTTTATGAACTTTCCACCAAAGATTTTTCTGATTTTCAATTTCAGCCTTGGTCAAGTCATGACCATCCGTGGTATATATTATTCTTTTTTGGTTGGTTCGACCCGATCCAATAGGTTGGTTGAGATAAACGCCGAGCTGTCCTGGAAAGTATGTTCCCACGATAAAGTTTGGGAACAGTGAAAGATAGCGCGAGCTAACGGAAAGATTACCGCTGGAAGCATCCTCTTTGCTTAAATTAACTCCACTACCGTAACACATGCCATCAACTATGGTGTAATGATCCTTAAGGGGTTGGCTGGTTGTTTTTTTATGGACAAACTGAACGTGATACGGTTCGATAAAATTTTCTATGAGAAATTTCCAATTTGTAAATATCTCGCCAAATTCAAGAGTGGCAACGGGATAGACTTTTTCCAGATTAACACCCTCCAGCTGCTTAATTAATGTTGCCGCATATTTTTCAAATGGAGGCGCTTTTTTGCTAAGATTAACAAAGATCCAGTCATGCCAAACTTTTATCCGCACGGGTTCCAATCCGTTATTAGATGGAATAAATCCACTGGGTTTGTGGTTGTTCATTCCGCCAAAATGCGGTGATGCACGCAAATTGCCATCAAGATCATAAGTCCAAGCGTGATAGGGACAACGGATTAACTTCCCGACATTCTTAGGCTGATCCACTAACTTAAGGCAGCGATGCCTGCACACATTGTGGAAGGCAACAATGTTGCCGTTCCTGTTCTTTACCAAAAGTATAGGTTTGCCAGCTACTGAGATCGGTAGAACATCCCCTAAATTTTTTAATTCATGAGCGAAACCAACAAAAACCCAATTATCAGCAAATACAGTTTCACATTCCCTCAACCAGAATTCTTCATCCGTATATGCCATTGCCGGCAAGCCGTTGGCAATTGCTCTATCTTTTAAATAACTGGATAACTTCATTTAGATATTATTGCAACTCAATCATTATTTTTTTTCGGCATGATCCTACCACCAACCACGGGGAATGTTGAGAGTTAATTATAAGATGTTATAAATATTAAGATGTTATAAATATTAATGTGATGATTAAAAAAATTAATTTAACTAATGAGATTGATGCGTTTAACAACAATGGTTTTGTTATATTCGATAAATTTCTATTAGAAGAAAATATAGAAATATTAAAGAATAGATTTAATGATTTATTTGATGGTAAATTTGAAAATACGATAGAACCTGATGAATGGAATTGGAAAAAAAATTTAAGTGATCCAAGTGCAACAAGACAAATATGTAATGTTTGGAA
>CAJXJG010000106.1 GCA_913054425.1 uncultured Fidelibacterota bacterium | reverse complement strand
TGCAAGGTTTGAATCATCTGGATCTAACCAAGAGACAGCAATGGCTTCGTATGTCGCGAATGCTACATTTTCAAAAGTATAGCTGTACTGCTCTGAACTCAGATCAGTAGACACAATTACCTTAGATGCATACGGTGCCCCCTCTGGCGGCCAAACATCTTGTATTGAAATGCTTACAGTTCCAGTATCTGGCCAGGTTCCTGCGAAAGTAACCATACCAGATATTGTTCCACTTTCAGGGGGAGGTTCATTTGATGCTTTATCCTCACAGGCCATAGATAGAAACATTGCGAAGGCAAGTGAAAAAACAATATAGCTTTTTATTATTTTCATTATTACTCCTTTTTTATAGTTTTTGTTAATGTGAATTGCCAAGTTCGTCCCGGCATTGGATAGTCCTGGATAAGTTCATATGGGGTATCAAATACATTAGAAATACGGAGTGATGCTGTATAGGTCTCCATTTCCTTAGAAAGAATTATTTCTGATATGATCCGTTCGGGAAGTTTGTGAATTGGAAATATAATTTTATCGTCTTCCTGTATCCAACAATCATCATTTTCATTCTGATTACATTGATTATGAACCAAAAAATTTTCATAGGTCTGCTTAGACCAGGCTTGGGCACCAACACGAATTTTGATTAATTTATTCTGGTAGTTAAGGTATAGCTTTCCACGATATTTTGAGCGATATAAAATAGGATCACCACCACGATCTGACATATTGAGATAGGCATAACTGCCACTAATATTGATTACATCAATTCCTCCAAATCGGAATTTATATTCTATACCATCTCCAGTCACTCCCTCCCGATTTTTTGCCAATACAGGAAAATTGTATACAAAATCAATCATATTTTCATATCGATTATGAAACAGGGAAATACTCCCATCCCAATGATCACCGTGGAGATATTCATAAGTAATTTCAAATGCCTGTACTTTTTCAGGTAAAAGGTTTGGATTTCCCTGCATTGTAAGACCGTAAGATGAGGTGTGAAGCAGGTATAATTCTGACAGCGATGGAGCTCGGAATCCTTCACTATAAGCCAAAGTAAATACACGTTCACCTCGTATAGTATACATCAGGTTTATTTTAGGTGACCAATTAGAGTATACCCGGCTTTGGAAATTACTTCCCGGATCCGACTTGCGATAATCATACCGAAGTCCAGTACCAAAACTCCAACCGTTCCCGATAGAATACTTGGATTGAATAAATCCCCCTAGAGATAATTGAGAAGGTGATTCATAGATTGGATTAAAAACAGATACTCTTGATCTGCTCCATTCTACATCTGATCCAGCCATGAAGATCCAGCGTGCCCATTTTGTAATCAACATTTCCGAGCGAAGTCCGACAGCAAGGTCATCATAATCCCGGTTCCCTTCTTTTTTATCCTCGGGGGTATCCTTTCGGTCATAATAAATAGTATTGAATTTGTTTAGAAATAGCGAATGGGACATTGATATCCCTTTCCCAATTGGATAAAATCCATGACCCTGAATATATTGAGATAGCCGTTCAGATTTTCGGTAGGAAGAAGAAGATGTGCTGGCAAAACCCGGATGACCGATGTCAGAATATGATAGGATATGACTTAAGCGGTATGTCCTGCCTTTTTGATCACCATAGCAAAGATAGGTTCTAAGCCGGCCGGTTTGATTGTCGGCATTAAATCGATGCCCGCTGGAAGTCTGCGCCATGGTATTGATGCCGTAGCGCCAGTTTCCCTTTTGATTGTTATGTGTGATGCTGGTTTGTGCTTTTGAATAGCTGCCGCCTGAAAACCGAAGTGTTGTACTGCTTTCCATACTCCCGTCATCCGTAATTAGGTTAATGACTCCTCCCATGGAATTATGACCGTATTGAGCGGAAGCGGGACTGTTATCAACTTCAATTCGCTGTATACTTTCCAATGGAAGTGAGTTCCAGTCCGGAGCACCGCTGTTTGGGATTTGAATTGGGAATCCATCGAGGAGCATTAGAATGCGGTTATTATATCCACCAGGTTTATAATCTGATGATCCGCGAATAGACACATTCACATTCCGTCCATTTGGATGGGCAAATTGAACATCAACACCAGGTATTGTCCTGAGTACATCCGGAATGGATTCCTTATCCCTGGAATTGATTTCTTCTGCGTTGATAACATCTACAGATTCATTGCCAAGGCGGGATGTAAAGAGTCCTTTGACTATAATTTCGCTATATTCGAGAATAGCACGGTTTAATTTAATCTCGAATTCTAAAATTTCATTACCTACATTTATTTTTCTTATATCAGTTTTAAAACCTATCACAGAAGTTTCCATGGTATAATTACCCTCGATAAGGTTTATTTCATAATAGCCGTATGGACTTGATGCAGTTCCATCTCCAGTTTCCTGTATATACACATTTGCATTTGGAATTGATTTTCCAGTAACACTATCCCTGACATAACCTGAGATTGTGGTTGCCCAACAGACTGGTAGAATAAAAACATATAATGACACGAACCTGCACATAATTATTTCTGTGTAGGATTGGTAATGAGCTGATTCAATAAATTCTCTATTTCTTTTTCCGAAACTGGTGTTTCCCGGTCTCCCATAAACACCAATCCCATGAACAATCCTCCCATTGCTTTAAATAATAGTTGAGTATCAAGTGGTGGAAATTCTCCGGCCATCACTCCGTCTTCCAATAAGCCTTGAATAATTGCATACAACCTGTTTTGGTATGATTTCCAAGGTTGTTCTTCGATGTTAATTAATTTTGGGACATTAAAAAGAAAACTGTAAAGCCCTTGATTACTGCGGGCATTTTCTGCTATTCGCAACAATATACTAATGAACGTCTTTCGCGGACTTTTTTCACTAGCAATGATGGGTTCAAGACTCATCCAAATTGATTCCCAACCGTTTACCAGAATGGCAGAAAACACTTCTTCCTTTGAATGAAAATAATAATAAAGGGTAGCTTTCCCGAAACCTGAACTGGCTGCAATTTCATTCATAGTTGCGCCTTCAATTCCCTTTTTTTTAAAGACATTCAGGGCACCCGTCAAAATTCGCTCTTTCCGCAGTTCCCGTTCTTCAAGTTGTCTTTTAGAAATTGTCATAATACTCTTAGTCTAATATTCGACTGTACCGTCGAATATTAAAATCCTCATAGTATATATCACAATATATATTTTATAATTACATTCTTTTAACTAGACAAGGACTGGGGGAAAATCAATTTCCCCAATCTGTATTGATTATAAATGAATTCCTAAAATCATCCGCAACATAAACCCAGGCTTATTATTTTTAATTTCCGTAAATGCAACTGCAGAACCCAAAGCAACCCAAAAGGTATCATTTCCATGGGAAATGACGGGTCCCAGATAATGGCCGTTTTTGCCCCCCTTTATCTCCAAACCAATTCTAAGGAGTTTATTTATTCGGTAACAACTACCTGCATTATATTTGAATTCATGTTCTTGTTCTCCATCTTCATACTCAATTTCAAAGACAGGATTTATCGCATAATTAAATGATTCAAAATCTTTTGCTAAAATCAATTTCCATTCCAGAACATGCTTGGAAAAATCCGGTTTTCCCTTATATTCAAAATATAATAAAGGATCCATCAAATATTTATTTTTCTCTCCAAACCTGTAACGGGCACGTAATTTATACCCTGTATATTGAAAGTTACCGTCAGCGGGCTGCTGAAAATTTTGATAAATAGAAAAATCGAAATGATCATTCATTCCGAACTCAAACTCTATATTATGAATACTTGTAACTGATCTGGCCAAAGAATCCAATTGCGGTGCTTCAAAAGTAAGATAGTGTTCAAATTCTGCATTACCTCTCTCCATAGTTTTGTATTCATATGTCCAGACATAGGATCGATTATCACCTATAATAGCAGAAGTAAAAGCCAGAAAAATTATAAGGACCGGTTTTATTTTAAAATAATTCAATTTATGTTCCTTTGTCTTATTGTTAATGAGACTTAATCTCATTAATAATCTATAGCACATAATAATATTTTCCAAACAATATTTAATAACTCTTGAAAACTGTCCCAATTAGCTGTAATATATACCGACCGGTCGGTCTACAAAATGAATGAAACCAAACAAATTCAACGCAAAGAACAAATCATGGATGCGGCACTAAGAACCATCGTTCAAAAGGGATACGACAACAGCAGAATGGATGATATTGTAAAAATATCCAACATGAGCAAAGGTGCTATTTACTGGTATTATAAATCAAAAAAAGATGTGTATTTAGATTTAATAAACTACTGGGTATTACGATACAGCGCTGTTATAAATCATTTGATTGAAGAAGATCATTCAGCAGCTGATCAATTAAAATCCCTGTTTCTTTATTTTACGAAACAATTTGAAAATGATCCGTCCCTTTATAAGGCTTTAATTGAATTTTGGACATTAGCAGGACGAGATAAGGATTTCCAAAAAAAACTGAATAAAGTATATTCAAACTTTTTAATGCTCCTTGAAGACATTATTAGTAGAGGGGTAGAAACCGGTGAGTTTAAAAACCTGAATGTTCAAATTACCGCACTTTCCATCATGGTCAATATCGAAGGTATTCTTTGGTTTACTCTATTTGATGCTCACGGCATCAGCGCCAGGGAATATATTAATACAATTACCGATTTTATTTTATCCGGTTTAACTAATAAATCTAGTAGTAAAGGAATTTTGGATGAATCCAGCAATAAATAAACATAATACCGGAGGCTTCTTCCTTATACAGCCAATAGGAGAGAATCCTATATTCACCCGGGAACAATTTTCTGATGAGCACAGAGAAATTAAACAAATGGTTAGGGAATTTGCTGTAGAGCGAATTTTAGAAAACAAAAAAGAAATTGAAAAATTCAATAAAGACCTCAGTTTAAGCCTGATTCGAGAAGTTGGGGAATTAGGTTTATTGGGTATTGATATTCCCGAAGAATACGGAGGAATGGAGCTTGATAAAATTACCACTGCCATTGTAGCAGAATCATTTATGGCTGGGGAATGTGCTTCTTTTATGGTTACATGGAGCGTTCAAACCGGTATAGGATCTCTCCCAATTGTTTGGTTCGGAACACCGGAACAAAAGAAAAAATATCTCCCTAAATTAGTCACTGGAGAGTGGATCGGCGCTTATGGTCTTACGGAACCGTCCGCAGGATCAGATGCGCTTTCCGGGAAGACAAGAGCTACTCTCTCTGAAGATGGAAAACACTATATTCTGAATGGGGAGAAAATCTTCATCACTAACGGTGGGTGGGCAGATGTGTATATTGTGTTTGCCCAGGTAGACGGAGATAAATTCAGTGCATTTATTGTTGATCGAGATACGCCAGGATTTGCAATTGGGGCTGAAGAAAAGAAGATGGGCATGAAGGGCAGTTCTACTACTTCCCTTACATTTACAGATGCAAAAGTCCCAGCAGAAAATCTGCTATATAAAATTGGCAAAGGAGCAACCGTTGCTTTCAATTCATTAAATATGGGAAGGTTTAAATTGGCAGCGTCGGCTTTAGGCGGATCAAAAACAGTAACAGGGGGAGCCATTCGCTATGCACTCGAGCGGAAACAATTTGGACAGGCTATAACTAACTTCGATGTTATCAAGGGGAAGTTTGCAGATATGGTAATTCGCTGTTATGCAGCGGACAGTATGATTTACCGAACAATTGGACATATCCAGAACGAAATCAACCTTTTAGATAAAACTGATCCTGACTATTTTATTCACGTTGGTGAAGCGATGGAACGGTATGCAATTGAATCATCCATGGCTAAAATTTATGGAAGTGAGACATCAGCCATGTGCACTGATCATGGAGTTCAAATTTTAGGCGGATATGGATTCATAGAAGAATATCCCATAGCAGGCGCATATCGGGATACCCGCATTGATCGTATTTGGGAAGGAACCAACGAAATCAACCGGCAAATCATCACAGGTTACATGATGAAAAAAGCTCTGATGGAGGAGCTCCCGATCAGGGATGCAATTCAGGAAATCGATACTTTTCTTTCAAATTTACAAGAACCAGATTCTGATCAAATACTCAGCCGCGAAGCTCAAGCAATTGAATGCGGAAAACGGCTGGCTCTTTTTTTGTTTCATGAAGCACTGTGCAGATTTGGACAGGATCTGAAACATGAACAACAGCTCACAGAAATTTTAGCGGATATTTTTACGGAAATATATACCGCCGAAAGTACCATTGCACGGGTCCAGCAGGCGAAA
>CAJXJG010000105.1 GCA_913054425.1 uncultured Fidelibacterota bacterium | reverse complement strand
AGCATCCTGGATCCTTTCATTTATATATGCAGGGTCCAATTCAGGTGGTTTATCAAACACCGTCATGGTATGATCCAAAATGACAAATTCCGGAAATCCATCATACATAAACCAGGAATACATCGTAAAGGTCTCAATTAAAACAGGTACTCCAGGTTCGCCAAATTCTCCCCACTCTTCACAGGTATAAGCGCCAGTTGGAAAATAAACAGTTGAAAAAGCCTGTACAAATTCATTATCACTCAATTCTAAAATTATCTCCTCAACCTGAGGAGCTAAACCAGCTCACCCCGCTCACGTGCCATTCTGAAGAGCGATGAATGTAATTGCGTAATTTCCTCCATTCAACTCTCCGTTAAAATCTGCTAATTTTAGGTTTTCTGAAGGGTAATCTCCATAACAAACCTCAAATTCTGTCATTTGATCTTCTAATGTAACCTGGTCTCCTATGTCATAAACCTGAGAGAACCCAGCAGAAAATAGAATCATGATAAAAGCTGTGAATTTTCCCACTGTTAAGCCCTTTCCATTGTGGGTAGATAATTAAATTCTTTGAACAACTGTAAAACAGGATCTAATTTATTTTCTATTACGGAATAATAAATTGTCAGTCCTTCTCTTCTATTTTGTACAACTCCCCTGTCTTTCAGTTTTCTCAATTGATATGAAATGGCAGATGCAACCCATCAGCAGAATATCCGAAAGATCGCATACACATAATTCATCACCTTTTAAGAGTCAATACAGAATCTTAAGCCTAGTGGGACTAGACAGCATTGCAAAGAGATCCGCATCTAATTCGAAATCAATACCAGAGTTTATTGCCTGCTGTAAATGATGAATCTTATGATCATCTACATAAGACCGGATACAGGCTCGTTTAACCGCACTATTTCCATTTAATCTATTTGATAGGTTCAACATTATATTTGCCTTTCTTCGAAATTCGGTTCATTATATCGTTTTCATTTCATTGATTATTTTTAATGCTGATTGTATACTCATATGTCTGGTGATTAAATGAATGATCGATTATTGCATACAGTTCATCTAAAGTAGTTCCTATTTCTTCTTGACAACCGGTTAAAATCCTCATAGTTAGATTATTTGAATGTATGCTCAAATACTCATAGAGCTCAAATAATTACTCTTGACAGAAAAGAATCAGTTGGATATCAATATAATTGCACCGGAATTATTGGTGCGAATCCAATATCCTTTTCCCGGTTTGAGAATTTCGGCATTTGTATACCCATCGGAAGTAAAACTATACAGTGTATTTGGAATGATTATTCCACCCGGATCCTGAATATCTGCTTCGTTCACAATCTGTGTTATCCCGGAAATGAGGTTCCAGCCTTCACTTAAACTAATCGTGATTTCATTGATCGGAATACCGGTAATGTATGTACTGCTTGACTGATTAAATCTCAACCAGTATCCCTCACCATGGATTAAGTTTGTTTCCAGATTATATCCACTATCAAAGGAGTATAATGTTCCATTGATTGCATCAGGAAACAGAAAATTGTATGAAGAATCGTCAACTTCAAGCGGTAAACCTACCAGGTTCCAACCATTTTGGAATTCAACTGTAATGGTGATTACATCCGGGTGTTCTGCGTACCAAATGTCAAATAAATCCTGCAATGTATCAATGGGATCAACTCCGGAAGGTGTATTATTTACGTTTAGGTGGAAGTAGAGACTGTCAGGGTTATTCGTCGATTTTGCAACCCGGATAAATGCGGATAATGAAGATATACCATCATCAAGGCATCTTGAATCAGCTCCCGGTATTTTTGCAGCCTGCATTGCTGCCATAAGGCGGACTGCCAGTGAACCGGATGTATAGTTAAATCTCACCTCCATTGAATCCAAAACTTCCGGTCCTATTAGAATATTTCCTTGGATAGAATATGTATCCCCAAGAATATGATCTTTGTAATCAAAACAGTTTTCACCTGTGTACGCGGCGCTTCTCCCCCCATCTACCAAATCTACAATTCCGTATTGCCGAATAGTGGGATTCCCCTGCGCGTCATTATCAATTAAATATTGAATGATAAACCAGGGCGGAAGTCCCTGATCCATGAGCTGGGAAGCCGTATTCTGGTTTTGAGCATTCCAGTACGATTGAGTGTGAATGGCTCCCACACCCGGGTGTACATCGCTGATAATGATTGAACCATTAATACAGGATGCGCCGGCGCTTCCTGTCTCCCCTGTTTCCGGATCAACAGCAACAATGGAAAACGTATCCTGAGCGCTCATCTTTATCAAAAACAAACAGAAAATAATTGGAAATGTTTTTTTCATTTATAAATCAGGCAAGATGTGTATTTTGGTTGAGTTGACGTTAAATGAATTTATCGCACGTACACGAAATAAAAAAGTTCATGGTTGTTGTGTGCCCGTTGGGTGACTTACGCCATTCAGGTCATAAATCGTGAGTTCAACTTACTGCTCCGGAAGACAGGCGGGTTTGGGTAGTTTTGGTGCGGGTTGAATGTTTCCGGTACATTCCTGAATATTAAGTCTGCCTTAAGGTTCAGGATATTGGAAGCCCTCTACTGCTTCGTTTACTTTTAACCAGTATCCAAAACCGTTATCAAGTGAATTCAGTGTATTCAGGAAAGGCGGTAAAGCCGGATCATAGTACGTAGCGCCAGTAATACCATATCCTGTAACTACAACAAGGAGGCCTGCATCAACAAGCTCAGCAAACACATCTGGGGGTGCGTTATTCTCGATTTCCACATCATATGAAATGAGATTCCACCCAGAGTTCAAGTCAATCTCATCAATTGCGGTTGTGGAGAAATCATACACTTCCGTAACACCACCACATCCATCCATGGGAGCACCATTATTATTATACCAGCAGTCAAAACTTTCTGCATATTCAAGAATACTATCTATGGAAGAATCCCAAAGTTTTAAAATAAAATTTTCACCTACATTCATTCCTTCATCTACATCCGGTGTTGTAATATCATCGCCATAAATCGCCATGTTGATATAAGCCAGACCGTCATTTATAAATAACTCTGCGGCACCAGCACAATTTCCATCTTCATCAAAAGCTGCTGACCAATCTCCTGTTCCTGCAGGAAATTCATCAATCGTTGCCTGGCCAATGAAATAACCTGAACTTGGATTCGGTATCACTAAATCTTCCCAGGGAGATGGTGGCCCTACCTCTCCAAAATCATATACAGTGTTTACATCTCCACAGCCATCCATGGGCGCACCGTTGTTATTGTACCAGCAGTCAAATGATTGAGAAAATACATAGATCATATCATCTGTACTGTCCCACAACCACAAAACAAAATCCTCGCCGGAATTGATTCCCTCATCAACTTCATCCGTTAAATCATCATCACCGTAAATTGTCAAGTTAATATAAGCCAGACCGGCATTAATAATGAGTTCCTGGGCACCGGCAATATTCCCATCCTCATCAAAGGCAGCAACCCAATCACCCGCGCTGGCTGGTTCACCTCCTATGGCAGTCTGACCCTGAAATACTCCTGAAGAAGGAGTTGGCGTAACAAGTCCTTCAAATGGATTTTGCGAAAAAACGGCAGATGTAATTAGCATAAGTGACGTAAAAATAAATATCGTCTTTTTCATTTTAACTCTCCTGGTTTAACAAATTGCCTATTATAACATAAAAAGATCTGATTCAAGTTAGTAATATAAAGTTTATTTCAACAACACCATCTTTCTGCCCTGCCTGTATTTACGAGCGCTCACCATTATTATCCCATAAGCGTAAACTTTTTCAGTTCGTAAATTTTCCTTAGCGTGATTTTAGATAGTAGAGTAATGCAAATAGCAGATTGAGGGCAATATTAATAACCGGTGTATTTCCTGATATGGCGCCGGTTAATAGATGACAGACAAGCGTTGCCGACCAAATCAGGTTTACAATAATAAATGTTTTCGCTGCCTTGGCTAAATTATCACCGGCCAAACCTGGCAACTGCCAACCAACAATCGCTATCACAATAAACATAGTTGTAAAGACCTGCGCCATGATCACTAGATCGATTGTTGTCTCCATAATAGCCATCTCAAGCATTGCGGCGGAAGCCAACCAGAAGATTACCCCGTTGATGGCATTGATTACAGCCTGCAGCCTAAAAACAAGAGGTAAGTTCATTAAGCCCATTTTATTATCTCCTTATTTTTGTTATTTTTCTTATTCATCTGAAATGTCAATTTTTATATTCAGCTTTTCTTCAATCAGGGAAACAATCTCAGTCTCAGCAGATAAAATTATCCCGTCTGCTTCGATCAATTTTGTAAGTCTTGGAGCAAGATTCCTCTGGAGGTGGTCTGCGCTGAAATGTGTTTTAAGCTGACCACAGATATTGATTACATGATTTTTTCTTTCAAAATCATTCATTGGAATAATCAATTGGCAGGCGCTATGAAGGATTTCCTGGGATCTTTCAGGGGTGTGATCAGGAAATAATTCAGTCAACGATTCTGCCCAGACTTCCTTCTCTTCCCAGTCTAACTGATTATCAGCTAATTGAAGACATGAAAAGAGATGGGTAATTAATTCTAAGGGAGAATAATTTGAAACTGATAATTTTTTTTCCGACATAATTACTGTCTGTTAAAGTAATAAGATTTATTGAGAACATGGAAATTTAAATACATCAGTCGTTACACCTATTCAATTTACCCAGAGGAATCATTTTGGAATATTCTCCCATTCTTCGATAATTGCTTTAGGAATAGAATAACCAAAGAAAATAGCCCTTACATCAGGTTTAAATTTATTAGCTCTTTCTTTAACTTGTGTGTAGGCAGTTTCGAGATAAATATTTTCTTCTAATAACTTAAAAAGATGATAATTTACCTCGTAACCTATCTGTTCTGTCTTTTCAAGAAGTACATAGATTTCTTTCAAATTATATTTTCTACCCGCATATTTATATGACAGAAAGAGATAAACGATTGGCTCGAGTAGTTCTTTTTCTTCTAATCCTATTTCCTTTGTTCTCGAAATCGACTTTTCTAATGGATCTATGGCCTTATCAAAATTGCCCGATAGGAAGTAAGTAGTACCAATTTCCTTCAGCACCCATTCAATATCCCACTTATCACCAAGTTCCTTATAAATATCAAGAGAACGGGTAAAGTAGTCTAAAGCTCCTTCATATTCACCCTTGATAAGAAGACAAATCCCAATATTATTGAGCGCAACTCTTATATTGCGTTTTTCATCGATCTTTTCCTTTATTTCGAGAGACCTAGCATAGAAGTCCATAGCTTTGACATAGTGGCCCTTTCCCCGGTAAATATTTCCGATGTTATTGAGCGTTCTTCCTATTCCCCGCTTATCATCAACCACTTCTTTCATTTCTAGTGATCGGGTGTAATATTCTAATGCTTTAACATAATCACTTTTTTTAGCATAAATTATCCCGATATTATTGAGTAATTTTGAAATCCACAGTGTATCATCAATCCCATTTGCTAAGTTCAGAGCCTCTTCATAGATTTCCTTCGCATCGTCATATTTTCCAGTCCTATGATAGGTCCAACCAAGGACATTTCTTGCCGGTATCAAGTTTCCGTCCAGTCCAATCGCTTTTCTTAGAAGGCCCCTTGCAATCTCCGTGTCTTCAATATTCTCACTCATTTCAAACCTATACTTTCCCTTCAAATAGAATTCGTAAGCATCTATGTTAGCTGTTGGCACTGCAGCATTTGCACTCTTTGAAACAACATTTAATGATTTCAAAATGTTTTCGGCAAGCAAAACTACAATAGAGGGTGCCTCATCGTTTGATAAGCTCCATTTATTTGAATATTGACTTACACCGCTTCCAGCTTCAATCAACTGGCAACGCAAATCAAATCCTTCTTCCTTCTTATGCATGCTACTGGTTAAGAGATACTTCACTCTTAACTTCTTGGCAATTTCTTCTAACTTTACGGCAGGGTCAATACCCAATATCTCTCTCATAGGTGCAACCCTGATAAGACCAGCACCAGCCACCTTTACAATTAAATCTTCTGTAATACCCCGTGACCAAAAGTTATTGTCCTCGATGCCAAGGTTCTCCATCATCAGTATACCTATTGATGGGACTTCTTTTTCTTTTGGCATAAAGTAATAAGTTAAAAGAGCAACAAAAGCTGCAACAGAAACAGCATATTTAAACCAGTTTGTTTTCTTTTCAAGCTTTGCAGATACATCGGAGAGCTTTGTCTCAGGCAATCCATGAGAAGTAATACAGTATACTTTTACTTCTTGGGAAACACCTTTAAGCTTAGGCTGACCAATGTACTTTG
>CAJXJG010000104.1 GCA_913054425.1 uncultured Fidelibacterota bacterium | reverse complement strand
ACGGGGGATTATTATTGGCAGAAGTGGAACTGGAATCAGAAACTGAAGCAGTAATTCTCCCGGAATGGATCGGGGAAGAAGTCACCGGGGATCCCCGTTATTACAATGCAACTCTGATCCAAAATCCTTTCAAATCGTGGGGAAAGAAAGCAGAATAAATCTATTTTACAATTTTACTTGCATTGTATCTGAAATTGGTTCAACCACCCTTGCCATACCCGTGAAAACGGGTATCCAGAAGAAGTCTATGTATCACAATACACAGTTTGTTTTCTACATTGTTTATTAACTGGATTCCCTGCCTGCGGCGGACAGGCCAATCAAGTTGGGAATGACAGGATAATCTATTTCAACAGCACCATCTTCTTGGTTTGGATGAAATCACCAGAACGAATCTGGTAAAGGTAAATTCCAGCGCTTACAAGTTTGCCTTGAATATCTGTAGAATTCCATTGAACCGACTTGAATCCCGGTTCCTGGGTTGCATGTACCAACTTCGTTATTTCCTTCCCTGATAAATCATAAATAGTGAGAGTGACGAAAGCCTGGAATGGCAGGTCATAGCGAAGGGTAGTGATTGGGTTGAACGGATTGGGATAATTTTGTTGGAGCACAAATTCAAGTGGGAACGGCATTCCACCAATTGATAATACAAATGAACTAACTTCATCGGAAAATTCGCTCTCATTGTCATGCGTATCTACTGAGGAAATCCTGTAATAATACGTATTTTGAAGATCAGCATCTGTATCAGAATAAATTGCTTCTACAATCTCAACCAAGGGGGTAGTTGGAATGAATCCCTGGGTTATATCACGATAGATTCTGAAGTAATCAAAATCTAATGCTTCAGATTCGCCCCAACTCAAATCAATTCCATCCTGTCCGTTGCCATCTGCTGTCAGGCCCGTTGGCGCCTCAGGTGCTATGTTATCTACTGAATATCCACTGTCAGGCTCACTTGCGAAATTTCCCTCATCCATTCCGGCAATAATCCGGTAGACTGTCATTCCATCAGTCGCTGAAGATGAATCCTGCAAAGTCCTGGCTTCAGTTGTGTAACTGCTTAGTCCGTATGCAAGAATAGAGTGCAAGGAAACCCATTCAGAACCATCCCTTCGTTCAACGGTGTATAGTTCAGTTGATCTAAGTGTGTCTGTATCAAAGGAAGATTGTTCAAAAACAATTTTAACCCAGCCACCCTGATCATCAGGAATATCATAAATATTTATTATTGAAGGTTCTGGAGGCTCATTCATAACACACCGGACTGAATATCCATGGGTATTGTGCCATGCGCTGCCGTTGGCTCCTTCCCAATCGTGATAAAGGCTCCATTGATATGATGCTGATGAGTGGAGTTCAGTTGATGTCCAAAAAGAACCGGTGACGCTCACATCTTCATAACCACCTGTATCGTTATCTCTATATCCCCCGGGGAGTCCTGTAAATCCGCTTTCATTCGTGGCTCCCTCATTGGGTGCTTTCCATAAGCCCGTTTCCTCATCCGTGGTTCCGGTTGATTTTAATTGCCCCCCTGCTATGCTTTGACCTCCCAGAAAATCTATCAGCGTTTCCCATTCATCATTAGTTGGAACGTGCCAACCATCGGGAGCAATTGCTCTTTCATCTACTACTGCATACCAGTTATAAAGTCTGCCGTAAATTCCCGAATTAAGAGGATTATTATTATAATCCCCATACGCTCCCGTTGTATCTCCACCCCATTCACCATTGTTGGTAATATTGGGTATATTATCACCATTACGGTAATGGGTCACTTTCAGATTCTCTTTCATCCATAATTGATCACCTATCTGGACAGCCTGATATTCATTACCATCAACATCGGTTACAACACCATGATAGCACGATCCATCATTAATACTAGCATATGGATTGTAGTTAATTGCTGATTCATCAGTACATCCATAATACGGGGGCCCCTCTGCAGGTGTAACTTTTAATTTTAATATGTTGAAAGCAGGATCGGTTAATGTTAAACTGGTACTTTCTGTCATATCAATGTCAATACCTAGAGCACCATCAAAAGCATCCTGAAGAATAAATGTTCCTATAGAGTTCCACCCAGAATTATTCCAGGTAAGATTTATCAAATTTTCTGGGGGATATGCAAGTTGGATTTCCCATTCATGCTCCACTAAATCATCAGAAGATCCATTTACAATTTGGGTATAATAACGTTCTCCCCCCCAACCCAGCGCAGCATCAAATGCCGGAGGTGGTGGTGCTGGAGGTGCATAAGCATCTATCCCCTGATCGTACCCATCGGTTGCACCCGGTGAAAAACCAACTGTCAGGTCATATTCACCTAATCCGCCTACAACATTCAAACTTGCAGAAAAATTCTGACCAATTCCCATCGTAGATAGGGAAATAACAGAAAACATAACATTAAGCATTCTTGTTCTTGTTAACATTTATAACTCCTCATAATTTATTTGCATCCATAATTTAAACCTGATATTCCATTTCATTATTATACTGTCCCTTTGCTGCAGCTCTGTTGCATTTTGCCCTGTGGTAAAACGCTTTTTGAGCATCAGAAATATTTTCGGATTTCCCACCCCAGGCATTCAACGCTGCCGCCTGGAGAGCACGACCGTAAGAAAAACTCAACTTCCATGGTAGGATATCGTTCATTGCATTCATTGCGTTGAGGTGCTGTGTGGCAGCCAACTCACTCTGCCCGCCGGAGAGAAAACAGGTTCCCGGTACCGCAGAGGGGACAACCCGCAGGAAGCACTCAACAGTTGCGTCTGCTACTTCTTTCACGGAAGCCTGCTCAGGGCAGTCCAATGCGGAAATGACCATGTTCGGCTTCAAAATCATTCCCTCCAGCATGACTCCCTGTTTAAATAATTCATGAAAAATGATTGAAAGCGTTTCTTCCGTTTCCTCAAAACAAGTGTCCAGGGAATGGTTTCCATCCATCAATACTTCCGGTTCAACGATTGGAACTATACCGGCTTCCTGGCAAAGGGCGGCATAGCGTGCAAGGGCATGGGCATTTACTTCCAGGCAGGCACGGCTGGGAATGCCTTCACCAATGGTAATGACTGCGCGCCATTTTGCAAAACGTGCGCCAAGATCATAATACTCTTCCAGGCGTTCCCGCAATCCATCCAATCCTTCCGTCACTTTTTCCTCAGAATGTCCCGCTAATGGTTTAGCGCCCGTATCAACTTTTATCCCGGGCAAAACTCCTTTTTCCGAAAGCAATTTTGGAAATGGAACTCCCCCATCTAAGGTAGACTGCCTGATGGTTTCATCGTACATGATGACACCGCTGATATATTCTTCCATTCCTTCTGTTTCAAATAACAGACCGCGATATTCAGCCCGTTTTTCCTCCGTACTTTCAGCACCAATTGAAGCAAAGTGTTTCCCGATAGTTGGCGTGCTTTCATCTGCTGCTAAAATTCCTT
The DNA here is from genome assembly GCA_913054425.1 of uncultured Fidelibacterota bacterium. Classification (GTDB taxonomy): domain Bacteria; phylum Fidelibacterota; class Marinisomatia; order Marinisomatales; family UBA8229; genus UBA8229. The sequence continues at coordinate 2,880 of CAJXJG010000104.1, read as the reverse complement.
TGCCGTCAGCGACAATTGCCTGGGCTGTTTCAATTAATTGAGTTCTATCCATGTTTTTTCCCTACCTTAATTGTTTTGTTGAAATCTTTCTCAGTTTCAAATTGGCTGTCCAACCTGGTTCAGCAAATCTGTAAACCAGGGGATATGCACATCAAATTGTTTACCTCCTTTGATTCTTTTAAAATCAATCAGTGAAATTTCGTTTTCTTTTTCCTGATCCATTCCCACCACACCGCTTTTGCTTTCTAAGGCTGCTTCCACAGCGCGATATGCTGATTGTTTAATGAGGGTCAAATCTTTCTCATTTGGCGCTGCAGACCTTGCAAAATATCCGCTTTTCTGGACAAGCGTTTTCTTTGCTCCCAATCGCTCAGAAAATCGGGATGCAAGCCACTGACCGGGATTTATTTCATCCAGACGGAGGTGACCGAATGCGTCCCTTGGAATTTCTTTTCCTTCGCTCTCCATTTCTTTCACGATTGATTCAATCCCGGCGCCTTCACTGAGAAAAATATTTACACCATCTTTTTCATCCATTCTCTTTTTAAGACGCTCCACTTCCTGCTCAAAATCAATTGCCAGTTCCGGGATATAAATGGCATCAATATCCCACCGTTTTTTGTCAATGAGCAATTCCGGTAAAAACTCTTTTGCATCAAGTCGGCTTTGGTAGGCCTGGGCTGTCGCCGCGGTGAGCCATCCACAATGGCGTCCCATAACTTCATGGATTAACAATTGTCTCGTGCTGGTGGTATTTTCATTGGCAATATTTTCAAAAAAAATGGCTCCCTGTTCCGCCGCTGTCCATGCACCTAATGTCTGGGAGATGGGGAAAATATCATTATCAACTGTTTTGGGTAAACCTACCACAGTGAGATTATGTCCAGAGTTCGCGAAAAATTCTACTAAGTCCGCGGCGGCGGTATTCGTATCATCCCCTCCAATGGTGTGCAAAATATCCACTTTGTCTTGAACCAATTGTTTTGCGGCGACTTCCAAGGGATCCTCACCCTCCTGAATGTAACCGTGTTTGATGCAATCCTCTATATTGGCCAGCTTCACCCGGCTGTTCCCGATGGGACTTCCTCCAAAACGAAATAATATATGTACATTTTCTTTTACGGAAGCAGGGAAATCAATCTTTTTCCCAAGAAGAAGTCCCCTGTAACCATTCAAATATCCAATCAGTCCCGCTTCAGGCTCAACTTTATTATAGTTTTCAACCAATGCTCCAATTGATGCTGACAGGCAGGGGGCAATCCCACCGGCAGTAAGAAATGCAATTTTCATAAATATAATTTTTCCAAAATAATTAGCTGTAAATTTAATTAGATTTCAGAACAATGAATTGTCTTATTTTTCTCTAATTCTTTGCAAAACCTGATTATGAAACAACCAATCTGGACTCCATCACAAAAACAAATTGATCAATCACAAATGACAAGGTTTATGAACTATGTAAACTTATCCAGTAATCTCTCACTGAAAAATTATGATGATTTATATTCCTGGTCCATAAAAGATATCCCGTCATTTTGGGAATCCATCTGGAAATTTAGTGAAGTGAAAAGCTCTGCATCTTATTCGCAAATTGTAGATGATACTTCAAAAATGCCGGGCGCGAAATGGTTCTCCGGCATTCAGTTAAATTATGCTGAAAACTTACTGCGGTTTAACGATTCCAAAGCGGCAATTATCTTTAAAGGAGAAAATCAAAAAACCCGCATTATTACCTACCATGACCTAAATGAAGAAGTGAAAAAAACGGCAAATGCATTACGAAACATGGGAATAAAAAAAGGAGATCGGGTTGCCGGATTTATCCCAAACATTCCCGAAGCTGTCATCGCAATGCTGGCGACTGCTTCCATCGGAGCAATCTGGAGTTCCTCTTCCCCCGATTTTGGGATTAAGGGCGTCCTGGACAGGTTTGCTCAGATTGAACCGAAAGTCCTGTTTGCTACAGACGGTTATTTCTACAACGGGAAGCGGTTTGATTCGCTGGAAAAACTGAAAGGTATTTTAAAAGCCCTGCCAAGTATCAAAAGCGTTGTAATTATTCCTTTTACCGGGGAAGATCTCGACATTTCTTCCATTCAAAATGGAATTATATATGGCGATTTTCTTACCTCAGATTCGGTCCCGGAAATAGCGTTTGAACAATTACCATTTAATCACCCGCTGTATATCATGTACTCATCCGGAACAACGGGGCTCCCAAAATCTATCGTACACGGAGCAGGTGGGACTCTGATTCAACATGTAAAGGAATTGCGTCTGCATACAAATCTCACAAGGGATGATACCATATTCTATTTCACAACCTGCGGATGGATGATGTGGAACTGGCTGGTGTCTTCGCTGGCAGTTGGTGCAACAGTCGTGTTGTACGATGGGTCACCATTCCATCCTGATTCTGGAGCAATGTGGAATATGGTACAAGATCTAAAAATCACGATATTTGGAACCAGCGCTAAGTTTATTGCCGCCTGCCAATCCATGGGAGTTCGACCAAAAGAAAATTGTGATCTGAACAGATTAAGAGCAATTCTTTCCACAGGATCACCATTGCTGGAAGAAAATTATGATTATGTTTATGAACACATTAAAGACAATGTACAACTCTCCTCAATCTCCGGTGGAACGGATATCATTTCCTGCTTCGCATTGGGAAACCCAATTTTGCCTGTGTACCGCGGGGAATTACAATGCCGTGGATTGGGGATGGATGTAAAATCGTTTGATTCGAATGGACACAAAATCACGAACGAAAAAGGGGAATTAGTCTGTACCGCAGCTTTTCCCTCCATGCCCATTTATTTCTGGAATGATCCAGAGGGTAAAAAATATCACAATGCATACTTCAGTACGTTTCCAAAA
>CAJXJG010000103.1 GCA_913054425.1 uncultured Fidelibacterota bacterium | reverse complement strand
TTGTTATGCTGGAAGCAATTCGTGATTATTATAAGAAAACAGGCAAAAAAATCGGAATGAAACCTGCCGGCGGAATCAGCAAGTCAAAACTGGCAATTCAATATCTTGTAATGGTAAAAGAAATATTGGGCCAAGATTGGCTGCATGCTGATTTATTTCGATTTGGCGCTAGTTCTTTGGCGAATGATGTGTTGATGCAAATCGTTAAACAGACAACCGGCGTCTATCAGTCAGCAAATTATTTTTCTATTGATTAAGGGATTACAGGAACAAAAAATGACTTTAAACAATAAGATGAAAGCTGTGTTTATGACAGCATATGGTGATGCAAGTTGCTTGGAAATTAGAGAAATTAAAAAACCAGTGATTGATGATAATGAAATTCTCGTAAAAGTTATTGCTTCATCTGTAAACCCCGTAGATTGGAAAGTTCGCAGAGGAGATGTAAAATTTATAACAGGTAGTAAACTCCCACGGCAACTTGGAGCGGACTATTCTGGCGTTGTCGAAAATACGGGGAAGCACGTAAAAAACTTTAATAGAGGGGATGAAGTTTTTGGCATGATAAACGCGTTTAACGGATATACTTATTCAGAGTTTATTAGAGTTAGAGAGAATCAAATTGCTATAAAGCCAGTTAACCATAACTTCATTGAAGCTGCAACCATGCCCTTGGTAGGCTTAACGATTTATCAATTATTTTTTCAGATTACTAATCTCCCTGACGAAGCCAAAGTATTAATAAATGGTTGTTCAGGAGGAATTGGTCATATTGCAGTTCAGATAGCGAAAAATCTAAACTTTCATGTAACTGGAGTTTGTAGTGCAAAAAATGCATCGTATGCTAAGTCAATTGGAGTAGATTGTATTATTGACTACAATAAAGAAAACATATTGGCAAAAAAGAACACCTATGATCTATTTTTCGATGCTGTTGCTAATACCTCTTTCAAGGAAGCTAAACATACACTTAAATCAAATGGAGAATACGTATCATCAATACCTTCTTTTCAAAATTTGGTTTTGGCACCAATTTTTAACTTGATCTCACGTAAAAAAAATAAAAAATTGTGGGTAAAGCCAGATGCAGAAAATTTGAGATCATTATCTACTCTGATAGAAAACAAAATAGTGAAACCTACTATTGAAAAAGTCTATCCAATTGAAGATATAATAAATGCACATCGTCATAGTGAAACAGGCACTGTGGTCGGTAAAATAGCATTAACAATAAGGGAAGTAAATTGAAAAAAGATTGGTCATACAGTCCCGCCCCTGAAAGTACAGATCACATTCATATTGCAGTCAAAAACGATCTTTTTATCAATGGAAAATTTATTCCACCAGAAAAAGGGAAATATTTCGAAACAATAAATCCCGCCAATGAGGAAAAATTGGCTGATGTGGCAGAAGCGGATAAAGCAGATGTTGATAAAGCTGTGAAGGCAGCCAGGAAAGCCTACGAAAAAGTCTGGTCCAAAATGGATCCTGCCGAACGGGGAAAATATATTTATCGTATTGCTCGATTGATCCAGGAACGTGCAAGAGAATTTTCAGTCATCGAAACCATGGATGGGGGAAAACCCATTCGGGAATCAAGAGATATTGATATTCCATTGGTGTCGGCTCATTTCTTTTATTATGCCGGATGGGCTGATAAACTGGAATATGCATTCCCCGGGAAAAAGGCAAAACCTATTGGTGTGGCCGGACAAATTATTCCATGGAATTTCCCATTATTAATGGCAGCCTGGAAAATAGCGCCGGCGTTAGCCACAGGAAATACAGTAATATTAAAACCGGCAGAAACAACGCCCTTAACCGCAATGAAATTGGCGGAAATTATCCAAGAAGCAGATTTACCACCCGGCGTCGTGAATATCATCAATGGTGATGGAAAAACTGGCCGAGCTTTGGTCGAGCATCCTGATGTAAATAAAATTGCCTTTACCGGCTCTACCGACGTTGGAAAATTGATTATGAAGTCAATAGCAGGTACCGATAAAAAATACACTCTTGAACTTGGCGGAAAAGCAGCCAATATTATATTTGAAGATGCGGCCATCGATCAAGCGGTAGAAGGAATCATTGATGGAATATTTTTTAATCAAGGACACGTATGCTGTGCCGGCTCGCGGTTATTTGTTCAAGAAAGTGTGGCCGAAACAGTTGTTTCGAAACTAAAAGACAGAATGGAATCGTTAATTGTGGGCAACCCTCTGGATAAAAACACAGACATTGGCGCAATCAATTCAAAGATGCAGCTGGATAAAATTAAAATGTATGTAGACATTGGGAAAAATGAAGGTGGATCAATTCATCAATCATCATGCAAGTTGCCTGAAAAAGGCTATTGGTATGCTCCCACATTATTTACGGATGTGAGCCAGTCTCATCGTATTGTGCAGGAAGAAATATTTGGTCCTGTATTGGCGATTCAAACCTTCCGAACCGTAGATGAAGTCATCACTAAAGCGAATAATATACCTTATGGACTTTCCGGTGGCGTATGGACGGACAAGGGTGCAAAAATTTTTCAGGTATCCAAGGCCATTCGGGCAGGAGTCCTTTGGGCGAATACATTTAACAAATTTGATCCCACATCACCTTTCGGTGGATATAAGGAGAGCGGCATGGGTCGCGAAGGCGGTTTAGAAGGATTAATGCCATATGTTCATTTGGTGTAACGGGAGATAAAATTATGCCTAAACGAGAAGATATTAAAAAAACATATAAGCTCTACATTGGTGGAAAATTCCCTAGGACAGAATCTGGACGATATATAAAATGGACAAATTCAAAAAATATGTCCACGGTTAATATTTGCCGAGGATCCAGAAAAGATTTCAGGAATTCCGTGGTTGCTGCCCGTAGTGCGTTTTCTGGTTGGAGTTCAAGTACAGCATATAATCGGAGTCAGATACTATATAGAATAGGAGAAATGCTGGAAGGCAGACGTAGCCAGTTTATGGATGAATTGGTTCTTCAGAGCTCTACGAAAAAAACAGCGGAAAAAGAAATCAACCAATCCATAGACCGATTAATTTATTATGCCGGTTGGGCGGATAAATATCAACAAATATTCAGTCGAGTAAATCCTGTGGCATTGCCCTATTTTAATTTTTCTTATCCCGAACCAACGGGAGTGGTCTCTGCCGTCGCTCCGAATGGGTCATCATTAATCGGTTTGGTCTCAATTGTTGCTCCCATCATTGCCGGCGGAAATACTGTGGTTGTGCTGGTATCGGAAGAAAAACCACTTTGTTCTATCACATTTGCTGAAGTGCTTCATACGTCAGATGTCCCCGGTGGTGTTGTTAATATTTTGACAGGACATCGTTCAGAATTGCTGGAACATTTCTCCTCTCACATGGATGTGAATGCCATTGTTTATTGCGGTAGTGAACCGGAAGAAATCAAACTCGTTCAAGAAAACGCCGCACTGAATGTAAAACGTCCAATCGTTTATTCTGATGAAGATTGGCTGGACAAAAATGTCCAGGATCCATATCGTATCTTGAATACGTTAGAGACCAAAACAACGTGGTATCCAGTAGGCGTATGAGTAAAACAGTTGAATATATACAATCCAAGTCAAAGGGGATAAAACCAAAAGTGGGTATCATTTTAGGCTCCGGTTTAGGTTCCTTTGTGGATGGTTTAGAAAATTCTATTTCATTTTCATATGATGAATTGGATGGCTTTCCTGATGCTGGTGTATCTGGACATATGGGGAAACTTCATTTAGGTAAAATCCACAATACTGAAATTGCTGTTTTACAGGGACGGGCACATTATTATGAGTCAGGTATTGTGAATGTAATGAAAATTCCCGTTCGTACGTTGGCTGAACTTGGATGTGAATCGCTGATTTTGACAAATGCAGCTGGAAGTTTAATGGATGAAGCCAAGCCCGGAAGTGTAATGCTGTTGAAAGATCACATTAATTTTACAGGTATTTCCCCATTGTTTGGCGAAGAAAGTAATAGTCGATTCGTTGATATGAGTGATGCCTATAATCAAACCATGCGGTCAACATTTCATACAATAGCGAATGAAAAGGGAATCACACTCCACGAAGGGGTTTACATTTGGTTCTGTGGCCCAAGTTTTGAAACACCGGCAGAAATACGAGCAGCAAAATTGATGGGTGCGGATGCAGTTGGAATGTCCACAGTGCCAGAAGTGATATTGGCCCGCCATGCCGGAATGAAGGTTTCCGCATTATCGGTTATTACTAACATGGCTGCAGGAATGAGCGATGAAGTCTTGAGCCATGAGCAGACCATTGAAAATGCCGATAAAGGCATTCAGGATTTGAAATCACTTCTTGTTCGTTTTCTAGAATTATATTAATAAAAACGCCGCTCATTATTAACATTCCTTATCACCAGCATTAAAATGCATTTAAGAAATAAAATAGTAAAATGACAGAAATATCAGTTAAAAAAGGACAGGAATACGAATTAACCATAGAGTCACTCGCTAATGGCGGGAAGGGGGTGGCCCGTGTAGATGGCTTTGTCATTTTCGTAAAAAATGCCATACCGGGACAAAAAGTTCGCGCATTACTGTATAGAAAAAGAAAAGGGTTTGGAGAAGCGCGGCCATTAGAAATTTTATCTGAATCCAAGCATGCGGTTGAGCCGCGCTGTTATCACTTTCCCACCTGTGGCGGATGTAAAGTGCAACAATTGGATTATGATGAACAGGTTGCCCAGAAGAAACAGCAAATTGAAAATATATTTCGGCGTCAAGCCGGCATTGACAATTTCGAAGTGGATGCCGTTGTTCCCGCAGACCAAATATTTAATTACCGCAATAAAATGGAATTTACTTTTTCCAACAATAGATGGGTGCTTCCCGGTGAGCTGGAAGGTGTTGAACGTGATTTTGCCCTGGGGATGCATATCCCCAAACGGTGGGATAAAATTCTCAATATTGACGAATGCCATATTCAACCTCAATTAGGGAATGAAATACTCAATAAGGTGCAATCGCTTGCCAAAAAATTAAAGCTGAAGCCCTACGACCAAAAAACCCATAACGGTTTTTTGCGATACCTGGTAATGCGCTTTGGGCAAAATACCGGTGACATTTTGGTGAACCTGGTGACGTCTTATGAAAATACAGATTTACTGCAGCCCATGGTCAATGGATTGATTGAAGCATTCCCCCAGGTCACAACCATTGTGAATAATATTAATACTCGAAAGGCTGATGTATCCTATGGTGAATATGAATTGCATCTCCATGGGAAACCCGCATTAGAGGAAAAAATTGGTGATTTAACCTTCGAAATTTCGGCTAATTCATTTTTCCAGACCAATACGGGAATGGCAGAAAAATTATATCAAACAGCCCTGAAAGGATCCGAATTAACCGGCAAAGAAGTGGTGTTTGACCTCTATTGCGGTACCGGTTCCATTTCATTATTCCTGGCGCAAAAAGCGAAAGAAGTCCATGGATTCGAAGTCATCGTTTCAGCAGTGGAAGACGCTACCCGTAATGCGGTTAGAAATGGTGTGGGTAATGCAAAATTCCATGTGGCCAACCTGGATAATTTCTTCAAATTTGGTGCGGGCAAGAAATATCCGAAACCGGATGTGGTGGTGGTGGATCCGCCACGAGTCGGCATGCATAAATTTATGACAAATTATTTGCCGAAATTCGAAGCGGAAAAAATTGTGTATGTATCCTGTAACCCCACTACCCAGGCCAGGGATACAGAAATATTACAAATGAAGGGTTATACGCTTAAGCATATAACCATGGTGGATATGTTTCCCCACACACCTCACGTAGAGACGGTAGGAATCTTCGTAAAACGGTAAATTAATTACCTACGGGTGGGTCAGTGCCTTTGTCGCCATCACCGCCCCCGATCCATTGGTCAAATCCACCAAAGGATTGACTTAATGCAAAAATTAAAACGAGACCGACGCCCAAAAACAAATAAATCTTGTTCCGACCAATGGCAGAAACACTGTGTGGAATGGTTTCAACCAATTCTGATTTCATGGCGCGAATGTGAAGGTCTAAATCTTCTGCGTAAGAAAGCACTTCGTGTCGATATACATCGTTTGTCTTTCGATTATAACGAACCACTTCCCCTTTCAACATTACTCGTTTGACATCGTCAGAAATATTTGTGAACGTTGTCACAAATAAGTAATCCAAGTCTGCCACTTCAGAAAGGCTGGCTAAATCACTATTAAATGAATCTTTATTGTGGGCTAAAACAGCTTTCACAGCATCACCATGATTGGTCGTGAGGTCAACAGGATTATGAAATTCATAATAGTTTTGATTTATGAGCCCCAGCATTTTTTGACGC
>CAJXJG010000102.1 GCA_913054425.1 uncultured Fidelibacterota bacterium | reverse complement strand
ATGGGAGCACTCTGAATTATATTCATGTATTGTTTGAATGGGAGCAGGAAACAGGCGCTTCCTCGTATAATCTTCAGGTTTCCCAAGGTAATAATCTCATAATTGAAATTGAAGTGTCATCTTTATCTTTTATTCTAGATGAGGACATAGACTGGGAATCATTTTATTCTTGGAAAGTGCGACCTAATAATTCTGATAGCTGGATTGGTCCATATACTTTTTTTACAGGTTCAGCAATTTCCAATGTAGAAGTAATTATTCATAACGAAAATCTTTATTCTCCAGGACTGACTATATTTAGTTCCTTTTTTAATTATTATAGTGCGGCCTTTGACCAAGCAGGAAATGAGGTTTGGAATACAGGACAGTCAGCTATTGTTTATTACAATACGGATTATGATGGAAAGTTATATGGCTGTTGGCTTAATAACAATTCTGATAATAATCTTCCTGGAATTGAATTCAATCTTGATGGTGAGTTTACTTGGGAAGAACCAAATAATGAGTTTCTGCATCATGATTTAATACAATTACCAAATGGAAACTATATGGGTATTGTGGGGACCACTCAATATCGTCCGATACCCCTTGGTAGTTGGACAGAATTATGCCAAGCTTATGGTTTTATTGCGGACGGAATAACACCGGAAATTCCTTGGGTTGGAGATAAAATTGTGGAGTGGGATAAAGATACAAAGGCAGTTGTCTGGAGTTGGGATGTATTTGACTATTTCAGCAGTGAAGATTATGATGCTGGCTTATGGGAGAATTTCTGTGGTGTGGAAAGTGAATATGACTGGACCCATATAAACGCAATTGTTTTTAATGTAGAAGAGAATGCCCTGTATATCTCCACCCGCCACCTTTCTAGGATTACAAAGATTGATTATCTCAGTAGAAATATAATTTGGAATATGGGTCATGATATGCCCTCAGGCACTGTTGATTTTGGACATGACCTTGGATTTAGTTGGCAACATGGTCTTCAAGTTTTAAATAATGGAAATGTTGTTACACTTGACAATGGTAACAGGAGCGAAACTTTTCTTGAAACGGAATTTGAAACCACAAGAGGTATTGAAATAGATGTAGAAGAAAACAATGGAGAGTATTCTGCGGAAATTGTATGGGAATATAGTTTACCGGAAGATTTGTTTGGTTTTGCTTCTGGAAATGTCCAGAAACTTGAAAATGGGAACTATCTTATTACGACTGTAGGTGGTGGTGGAACTGTATTAGAAGTAACACCAGCACATGAAACGATATGGGAAGCAAAGCTGAATCTGATGTTACCAACTGGAGCTGTATATAGAGCAAATCGTATTTCAAGTCTTTATCCAAACTCTTCTCAATTAAAAATTGATGATCGTGTACCAATAATAACTGATTTTCATTTAAACGCCCCTTATCCAAATCCGTTCAATCCTAGAGTTAATATTGAATTTTCAATTATAGAAGAGTCACTCATTCATTTGCTAGTGTATGATATTAAAGGTACAGAATTAGAAACTATTTATTATGGTATCCAATATCCAGGAATATATAAATATAATTGGAATGCAGAAAAACACCCTTCGGGGACGTATTTTATAAAACTTGAAACAGAAAAACAAAACGGGATAAAGAAAGTAGTTTTATTAAAGTAATCAATGCGTTTATGAAGTTTTTTCTGCAGTATGTTTTGATCTTTAGTTTTTGTATTCAGTTAGTTTTTCCTCAGTGTGATTCTAGCTATTCCTATATTAATGACTTTCCAAGCTCGGTTACAATCCTTGCTAATGGAGACAGTTGTTTTTTCGACAATGACCTGATAGCATTAAATGATATCATTACTTTAAACCAATTATCTTATGATACGCCTCTTCACCTTGGAACCCAGACATGGCTTAATGGAAGGTTAAGATTTTTAGTTGCCGGGAATTATTGGGGTGGTGTGGAATCTCCATTAAGTATATTGCCTGAGAGTATAGGGAATTTAGATGATTTGAGAGCATTGTATCTAGAGTGGAATAATTTATCAAGTCTGCCTGAAAGCTTTTATCAACTCACAAATCTCATGTCCCTTTATATTTCCAATAATCAGTTAGAAGAAATTGGTGAAGGTATTGGAAATCTGAATAACTTGTATTTTTTAGATTTGGGATATAATCAAATTCCATCTATTCCTGACTCATTTTGTAATTTGGAAGATTTAACCTATTGGTGGATGTTTAACAATGAACTGAATCAGCTCCCCGATTGTATCTGTGATTCACTGAATATTAATTGGAATGATGCAGATGCAGCCGGTTATCCTTATTTTGCTATTGGAGGAAATAATCTATGTGAAAACGTTCCAGACTGTATAGCAAATAGTGAATATTTTCATATTAGTTTAGATCAATTTTACTATACTTGGCCTGTAGCAGATTCTCAAAATTGTGATGGGCTATACAATTCGAATGAATTTATTAGCTCGATAGATTTTAACCTTTCACAGCCCTATCCAAACCCGTTTAATCCTAAAACGATCATAACTTTTGAGGTCTCAAAAAAAACTTATCTACAACTAGATGTATTTAATCTAATTGGTAAAAAGATTGAAAATATAAAGGTGGGCCATTTTGAACCGGGTCAGCATAAAGCTATTTGGAATGGGCAAAACTATCCATCAGGAGTTTATTTAATCAGGATGAAAACAGAAGATTATTCTCAATTACGAAAAGTAATATTGATGAAATAAATTATTTAGAAAAAATATTTTATTTCCATTCGAACGTGTGAAAAACTCTCCATTTGATTAAATCTGTATAATTCTTCATCAGGATGATCATCTTTTCCTTCTATTTTAGTTATCCCAAGAAGAAATTTCAAATTCTGTGAAATATCATATTCAGCGGTAAGCCCCAAAAGGGAACCCCAGATATCAAACGTGTTAGTAGAGTCAATTGGATTTGCAATATCGAACAAACTCAGTAAACTAATTTTCAATTGATTGTCTAAAAATGTTTTTTCAAGATTGAACAGTACTGATCGCTTAGACAATACTGCCAAGGGTGCACCCATTCCTGGTGTAAAAAAATCTTTTGGAGAGTCAAAATTAAAATTATCGATATAAATGCTGTCTGGTATAATATTTGAATTATAACTAAGAGTATCATAGTAGAAAAACTGAGTTGTAAGTATTATATTATTTGGAAGTTCTGTCTCCAATTGAAGTGTAGTTTGAAAATATTCTACATTTTCATTTGTTGGAAAAGATAAATGGAGCGAGTCATAGCCTAAAGCGACAGCATATTTGTTCCATGTTGTGCTAAATAGTTCTCCATCATGCTCCCGTTTAATATTATTACTTTGGTCAACTGATTTAAAAATAGCTATATCTCCCCGTACTGTGAGCCAATCAGATAATATAGTGCCCCCCAATCCGATTGCATTAGTTTTTCTGTAGCCAAAAATTATATCAAGACGTGGACGATCGAGTGATGCTCCTTGTCCCCAAGCATTAATTCCGGTGAAGTTGAATGTACGATCAAAACCTTGAAAAAAGGACAACCTCAAATCTCCTATTCCAAATGAACGTTCTATAAAGGCCCCCAATTCGAATGGATTTTCTTCAAAGTCAAATATTTGTTTTTCCTCAGGTATTATGGGTAAGCTTATTGGAAATTCGGGATCATTTAAAGGGAATCTATTTGTTTGATGAAATGGAGATATCACAGCACCAAATTTCCAATTATTGAAATAAATATTAAGTGCGGCAGAATAGGCACCAAGCTTTCGGTCACGCCCTTGAAAAAACAAGTAATAATAATCGAAGGCGTTTACCACATCTATTGGGCTGTTTTCATCTACGCTTCCCCAGGTATGAATTTGTTTTCCAATTTTAATTTCCCCAAAGTTGGTGTACCAGGTTAAATATAGTTCCCTTAAATCCCATAAGAAATCCTGAGGTATGCTATTTGAAAGATAATGAGAATGGCTTTTGGGTGTGTATTCCATTGCAAGGTCAGCATAGATTTCAAGATTTTCATTCTGATGTTGGAGGTTAAAATCAAACATACGATATGGGAGATTGATTAAAGAATTATCCGATAAATGAGCCATATAATACAAATCTATATATCCTGAGAAACTTGTATTGCTCTGTCCAAATGCCAATACATTGAATAGTAATAATAACGATACAAATTTTTTAGATTTCATATATTTGTTCCTGATATCTTAATTATTTATTGCTTTATCTGTAGCTTCCAGCAACCAATTTAACACTTCATTTCCTTGGGTTTTCCATGCCCTTGGCAATGCCCAATCCGGAAAGTCTCCCAGCAGTTCACCATTCCATGTGTATGTAACTTGAGTTTGATTATTTTTCAAAGGAGAAAGTCGCCATTCTCCAGCTGCGTTAACAAGCCTAATATAAGAATTTGACAGGGGTGCATTTTCATGGATCACTGATCGAAATTGGTAGAGGAGATCGTTACCATCGAAATGAGTAGTATATTTTACTATATAATCCCGGCTTGATATGGGAAACGGCATATCAAGCATTATATGAACAATTTCCGGCTCCAGTATTGTTGTAGCTTCAATCCGTTTAAACACGTTGGGGTAATTGGTTTTATCTTCAAGAATTTCTGCGATTTTGTCCATTGCGAAAGGGAATGTTGTTTGTGCTTTGCACCAGGGGATACCACCTTCCTCAGCCCAGCCAATCCATATTTCTTTATCCTGAAGCACCTTCCAGTTTTCCACATGGTGGAGCGGCTCCACACTAAAAGCGTACCCGAAGATAACAAACAGTAATAATCCTGTGATACCAGGGGAACTCTGGTTTAAGGAAGATGATAAGTTTGTCAATTCAATGCTTAGGTTAAAAATGTTTCATAAATGTTTGAACAATCATTTCGAATTTGTTCAGCGCTGAGACCAAACTTTTCCAAATCATAATGGTGTTTGCTCTTGAAATTTCTTTGACTTTTCGCTGTCTGTTTTATCGAGTTGATTAAATCCGTTGAAGGCTCATGGTTGAGAAAGGATAATATTTCGGACATCAATCCGTCAAAATTCTTCATCATTTTATCAAAATGCACTATCATCACTTTGGAACGATCGATACGATCATTGACCCAGTCATCATGAAATCGAACTAAAAGCGTAACGAGTGCTTTATACAATCTTTCGATAAACCTTTTCCGCTTCTCCTCAGGTAAATCCCAGAATCCAAACTTTTTGTCGAGAACTCCGGTAACAAGACTAAGACCGGAGGGAATCACACTGAGGGGATCACGAACCATATAGAGGATTTTTGCATCCGGAAATCTTTCCAAAAATTTAGGGAGATTGGCACTAATCGAGAAGAGTTTCGCAATAATAAATTGATTATTTGAGGATCGTATTGTTCTAATCCAGATTGATTCCAGCCAGTTAAAATCTCTTTCAGTTGTATCCCTGATCTTCGGGTCGAACCGCTCAAACAAATCTTCTTCTGCCCAGGATAGAATAAATCCGTACAGAAAGAATCCATCAAGATATCTAAATAAGATTGAGACATCATCTGTCTCTACCGATTGTAAGCTTGTTTTATGGGCTTCAGTTGAATGGTGACGGGCGGGACTGATTATTTCCAGAATTGGTAAAAATGGTCTGATACACTTTTGAATTAAAAGAGAAGGATACAGCAATTGCCAGAGTTGAGCACCAGCACCTATATTATTCTTGATTAAAAAACGATGTAGAAATGTTGTTCCTGACCTGGGATTTCCTACAATCACGACGGGATTTGTTAAGTGTTTTGTTCTTAAAGATGGATAAAATAGTTTATCAAAAAACAAACCAATGCTAATGAAAATCCGCAGCAGGAAAAGAAGGAATCCCGAAAAAACGGGTGATACCCAAATTCCAAATGTGGAACCAAGGGCTTTATATACTGTTATGAGTCTTTTTGATGTTGTAAAATTATGATTCATTGTAACTGAAATTTTTCTTTGCAGCTAAATTAAACAATTTATATAAAGTCAAAACTGATCGATTTAAATTAAGTGTGCAAGTAAAATGAAAAAGTTAACTTTTTTATTCTCAATTTGTCTAACTAAATTACAGAAAATGAGTAATTGCTCAAGGTATTTCGTTTGATTGAAGTCTGCCAGGCAAAATAAATATAAGGGAAATGGCATGAGAAAACGCATCACAGTTGTTATTTATTTAATTTCTATCACCTTTCTAAGTGCTGAGGTATTTGAAGGCTATGCCTTATTTACGCAAGGATCCTCTCCCGGCGGCGGCGGTGGCGGAGGCGGGACCACATATCTCATGGATCACAATAGCACAGTGGTAAAATCCTGGTCTCATACGCGGGGTGCCTCAAGCATGCCCT
>CAJXJG010000101.1 GCA_913054425.1 uncultured Fidelibacterota bacterium | reverse complement strand
TTCCTCAAAACTCAGATGCTTTGGTTTTGAACGAAGATGATCTTCATCCACTGCCATAAATTCGCATTGAGTTCCATCCTGATTCTCACCGTAAATCCCCCAGGACTCGCAATAATTTTCCAACCCAAGTTTGCAGAACCGGCACTCCTTACAATAGGTCAGAGGTTGAATCAGCACCTCATCTCCTGAGTTAAAAGATATCACTTTACTCCCCACTGCTTTAACTGTTCCAGAACCATCACTACCGAGAATACAGGGGAGTGGAACTCCTGGGATACCTTTTCGAACCCAGAGATCGAGATGATTCATGGCAGCAGCTTTGATCTCAACAAGAACCTGATTTTCCGATATACTTGGAATTGAAACATTTTCCCACTTCAGGACATCAATACCCCCGTGTTCATGGATTCGAACCGCTTTCATTTCTCCCTACCAAATAATTTTGAATCAATGCTGAATCTCCCGGGACCGGTCAATCCGAAATAAAGAAAAATGATTCCATATATTGCAGCAAACTCCACACCGGGATTCCCTGATTGAATATGGAACAATACTGCAAATGCCATGGTAATCGCCAAGAGGATCGCTGACGGCTTTACCAATAATCCAGTTGCTAATAGGAATCCACCAACCAATTCAGAAAAAGATGCCATGAATCCAAAAAAAGCATGGAAAGATTCCACTCCGATACTTTTTAATCCCATGGAACCAATTATCATCCATTTTTCGGAGCCTCCTGTCATTTTTCCAAGTCCATGTCCAAATGAAATACTAAGTCCCACTATAATTCTCAAAACCGCATACCAAAATTGATGTGAGCCAAAAGGAGATGATAGCCAATGTTTTATTTTTGACATGTCAGCTCTTCACTCATCCAAGTCCTTGAACTCCGCATCCCGTATCTCCAACTTGGAATAATCTCTTTCTTCAGCTTGCTTATTTTTTGTTTTATCTCCTATTAAAGTTCGGAATTGTCTAACAAATTGGTATACTTTAACCCCTAAATAAATAATGGCTGCTAAGAGAATATATTTAAAAAACATAGAAAAATCTGCTCTATATCCTATAAATAATGATATCTATAGCACCGTTGTAGGATTGAAGAATTTCGTTCCAGAGATCGGTTCCCGTATGCACTGAATTACCTCTTCAAGATCCTTGGAATTGTTTACAAAATCAATATTGTTTGTATTAATAATCACCAGAGGAGTATCCTGATATCTAAAAAAATATTCATTGTACACCTCGCTTAACCCATCAATGTATTCGTAAGATATATTCACTTCAAAAGTTCTTTGCCGATTATTAATATTTTTTATCAATGTATCCGTATCTGCCTGCAAATAAATCACCAAATCCGGATTAATGACATTTTTCTCAAGCAGATTAGCAATTGTGTCATAAAGATTCATTTCCTTTTCATCTAAATTCAAAGAAGCAAATAATCTGTCTTTAATAAACATATAATCCGTTATGAGCAGGTTATGGAAAATATCAACTTGCCGTAATTCTTGCTGCTGTTGATACCTCTGTAAAAGAAAAAATAATTGGGTTTGAAATGCAAAACGCTCAGGTTCTTCATAAAAATCAGCAAGGAATGGATTATCTTCGAAATCTTCCAAAACTTTTCGAGCACCTAACTTTTCTGCTAATAAATTAGCCAGGCTGGTCTTGCCTACACCAATTGGACCTTCGATTGCTACATAGTATAAATTTCTCATGCGCTGGTTTGAATGAGATGTTTTTTGATTACCGATTGATCAGGACAATAAATCAACATTTCTGAAATATGTTTTTCCAAGAGTGGAAGGATATAATCAGGTTCTAATTCGGTAAAAGGAACCAGAACAAAAAGTCGATTTGGTATTTCCGGATGAGGTATGGTTAATTCCTCAGTTTCAATTATTGCATCACCATGGCATAAAATGTCAATATCAATTATTCTGGGTTGATTTTTTTCATGTTTTTTCGGTCTCCCAAGCATGGTTTCGATGTTAATTACCGCATCCAGCATTTTAAAGGGAGCAAATCCTGTTTGACATTTCACTACTGTATTCAAAAAGTTTGGCTGGTCCAGTTCGTAAAGGGGCTTCGTTTCATAAAATGATGCACTTTGGACATCCTGAATTTCGGAATATGTTCCCAGCGCTGTAATTGCACCGGCTAAATTTGCTTCTCGATCTCCCAAATTTGAACCGAGGGACAAATAAACTATTTCAGGCATAATCCTCCCGGGATCTCTCCAATTCCACTTCTACAGAATCCAGAACTCCTTTTACCGCTGCATGAGGTTTACGCACACGTACTTTCAGGTGAGTTACTTTGTACTGTTCCAAAACCGATTGGGCAATCATCTCTGCAAGGGCTTCGATCAGGTAATATTTATGACTGTTCGTGCAGGAGCTCACCGTTTTATAAATAGCTTCATAATCAATTGTATCGTCAAGTTGGTCGGACATCCCGGATTTTTTTAATGGACAGTATAAATCCAGATCAATCTCAAACTTTCCCCCAAGAGACTTTTCCGATTCCGAAATCCCATGATAACCGTAAAAGACCATATTCTTTAAGCGAATCACATCCATTGTGAAGGAATTTACCGAGGGTATTTGAGTGGAGTCAAGGAAAGGAAGTGAAATTGTGAACTATATACACACATAAAAATAAAAAGCCCTGCTGGAAAAATACAGGGTAATAGGCTTAATTATATAATGACACAATCATTGTTTCAAACGATATACACATCCCTCAATTGTTTTTAAAAATTTGTCTACTTGAGATTTTGTGTGAAATAATTCTTCTATAGGGACGAACGTATCGGTGGGATACATTTCCGGATCATATTCCTTAAGAAAATTGGATTCCAGTTTCACAATCATATCCCGCAGGACCATCTTAGGTAAATCTTTTCCTCGAAGAAAATTAATCTGCAGATTTATCCTTCCATCCGATAAAAGATGAAAAATTGGCACAGGACCAATATCCGAAGAACACCGAAAGGTCATCGTGCCATGATCACTGCCTCTACCCCAGCTCAAGTCTGAAGCTTGTTTCTCGGAAAATTCAATGATTTGACGACCAATTTTTACGACTTCACGATTGCAATTTTTTTGCAAATCACTCAGAAAGGAATCTTTGTTCCATTTTGCCATAGATAATACTAACCCCTATAAAATTCAGTAAATAATGCTGACATCCGTACATAAAATTTACACATTATTTGAAAACAATTAAAGCCCTCAATTCTAAAAAATTTTCCATAGGAGTTAAAATAAATCCCTGAAATTAAACCGGGAGAAATTCACGGAAAAACGTATTCGATCTTTTACCCAATCTGCATTATTTACGAGGGTGTGATTTTGCTCCCAGTTTTGGTATAATGGTAAAATAATAGAAATTGGTCCAAATGATTTTTTTAATCCAAAATCAATATATGTCTTTTTACCGAGAACTGTCGCAATGTCTGCAAATAATCTGCCCGGTATTCTTGGAATGGTGATATCAAAATTAGCTGAGACTACCCAGTCGCTTACCCCTTTCATTCTACTTTTATCGAGAATTAGTCCATGCATTGCAGGACCTCCAATTTCATACTGGCGTGTTCCAATACTGATATCGTTTATTTCACCTGTGCGATTGAAAATGAAATTATTTCGAAAATCTGGATCTATAGCTCCACTTAAATAGGTTCGATATTGCTTTGGTAAATTATCCGAATTAAGAAAACCACCAACCCAGACTCTCAATTTTGTTTGAATCTCTTTAGTAAATCTATAAAATATGTTGGTTTGAATATTAAAACGCATGAATTCGCTCTCCATAATACCGGTCTTTATTCCTGTACGAATATAATAATTCAAATATGGATTTGGTCGGTTATGAAACTCCAGTTCTGCATATCCAACTGCTATTGATCCACTATCATAATACGTTGGGTTAACAGCATTTTGATCAATATTATGGTAATCTATTGTTACAGTGCTGGTCCATACCGGAAATCGTCTTAAATGTTCCTTTCTGCTTCCCGTAAAGTCAACATGAAAACCGGACCGCCCGGATCCTCTCCGCGCATCCAGGTTAAATGAAGACGTATAAAATCCGGAAATATTATCTAAATCCTTTTTAAAACTGACGGAACCAATAAGCTTATCATTCTTAAAGTCCCACATTGGGCGGAAACCCACACCATAGTCGTAACCGGGAATAAACCCCTGATAAAAATTTAATCCCGGTGTCCAGCCATTGTACTGGTTCCAGGAAAAAAACCATGGCATCCAGAAAATCTCCCGTTTATAATAATGTGGATCATCAAATACCCATGTGAACTTTAAAGGCTTTGATGTTGCATTATTTAGCCGATTCACATCGGGTAAGGTTTCATCAGGATCAATAATTATGGAGTTTGTGCCCATCGGCAAAGAAACAATGTGAACATCATCTATATTTTCATACCATTGGCGGGAAATCTCATTATTCTTTGAATCATAATATGCCGCTTCAAAAGGTAAAGTGAGAGAACCATTATTTATAAACATAGCTTTCTTATCCTTAATAGATACTGAATAATCAACCGTGCCGGTTTTGTAAAACACATCATTTATATACCAATCCAGATTTTTATCTGAATGTTTCCCAAAAAATGAAAAATAATTTTCGGGATATGGATGCTTAAATTTCCAATTTTCATAATAATCGTGCATGATTTTATCAATGGTGTCTTCCCCAAGATAATGAAGTAAATGCCAGGAAAAAACCAAAGGTTTGGAATAACTAAGCCAGTAATTAGTTCTGCGTTTAAAATCAGTAGAAGAGGTCTCCAGGGGCTCCTCATCTCCCATTTTGACCCAGGACGTATACCCCATATATTCCAACAAGCCGTATCGTAAATTACGACCGATTCTGAATGGACCTAATTTCCCCTGAGTAAATTCGTTCAATACATAACGCCTGTTATTATTCCTGTATTTATTATCCCAATAGCGGATATTACAAAATTCATTCAATCCTTCATCCATCCAGGTATGATCCCGCTCATTTGAGCCCAGTATTCCATAAAACCAATTATGCCCAACTTCGTGCATAATTACATTTTCCAGTGCATGCTTAGACGAAGCTTGGGAAATTACGGTGATATTAGGATATTCCATTCCTCCGCCAGCACTGAGATCACCATCAACAGCGGTTATGTGATTATAGGGGTAATCTCCGCAAAACTGGCTGTACCAATATCCTGAATCATGGAGATATTCAATAGAATGTTCCCACATTTTAGCATTTTTTGGAAGATACATGCTCCATAAGGTCACTTCTCTTGTGGAGTCTGCTAACCACAAAGTTCCCTTTCTCACAATCCATTTAGGATCTGCAAACCAGGCAAAGTCGTGTACATTTTCCTGATAAAAATGGAGCGTTTTCATCCTGGAGGAAGTTTCTACTTCCTCATCCTCATTATCGTCATCTTTTTTAAAATAACTAATTATTTTTTTTATAAAATTTTGCTTTTTCTTTTTCCCGTCCTGCAATTCACGAATAGCTTTTTTAAATGCTTTTTTATCAAGAGTATACAGGGAATCACCTTCGGCCGCCAGGGAATCCAGCCATGCGTATTCTTCCATACCAGCAATCAAATCCCCAGTCGCCATAATACGGTAATCCTCAGGAAGAGTTATTTTTACATCAAAACTGCCAAATTCGCTGTAAAATTCTCCCATATTCAAGTAGGGCATCGGATGCCAGCCAAGATGGTCATAGACTGCCGGTTTCGGATACCATTGGGTAATTTCATAATGTTTTCCGGTATGCCCTAACCTGGAAAAAACATCCGGCAATTTTACATAAAAAGGTGTTTCTATTACTGTCTGTCCCCCAGGTATTAATTTATTCGGCAATTCAATTTTTGCTACATCAATCCATTCAGGATGAAACTCCCATTCTGCATTTACTCCATCAACTACAAAATCCAAACTGTCGATATACCCCCGATCATCTTCCTCTGAAAAAAGAAAACGAGTAGAAAGAAATTGTTCACCCTGTTTCGCAAATGCTGTTTCAGTATTTTTATATGCATTTGGCCAAAGGTGAAACCAGATAAATTGCAGTGTATCTGGTGAATTGTTTGTATAAATTATTTTTTCATAAGCGTGCAAGGTATGAGCAGAGTCATTAAGAGTTACTTCAATAGTATAGGCCACATGCTGCTGGAAATAATCTCTTGCTCCAAAAAGAAGTGATGCACTGACAAAAAGAAGAAAAGTACTTTTCATAATGAATGATTGAAAATGATTGAAATAATAGTGGATAATTGACTTAAGAAGAAGCCCAGCCAGAGAACCGGCTGGGCTGAACAAACAGAAATCTGAAAAAAAAAGTTAGAATCCTTCCACTTTGGCTGATTTCCTATAAAGCTGGAAAACAATATGCCAACCCAATGCTACAATACCCATCAATACAAGCCAACC
>CAJXJG010000100.1 GCA_913054425.1 uncultured Fidelibacterota bacterium | reverse complement strand
GTATGGATATGAGTAAATTTTTCCAGCCTTACTTTGATATCTGGATTACTGGTGAAGATATTTACTTTGAAGCGCTCAGAGATGATATAAAAGGATTAGTAGATTTGGATGTTAGCGTGAAGGGGAAAGATAATATTACAATCAGTGGAAAAGTCCCGATCTTAGATGTTGAGATGTACAAGGAATTTACATCCTCAAATATGGCAGGATCTTTTTCAAAAGAAGGACGTGTCTCATTAAATTATAAGATTAATTTTCCAATCATTGGAGATTTCACCTTATTAAACAACCAGATTGATGCACGTTTCGGGGGAGATATAAACATTACAAAACTGGGAACATATCCTACAGATTTTTCAGGAGAAGTTTTTTTTAAGGAAGGAAAATTTTATTACTCCAGTGATATTTTCACAATTACAGAAGGATATTTAATTTTTGATAAAAAAGGATTCAATCCCTATTTTAATATGACTGCAATTACAACCATTGATGATGAACAAATTGATATTTCTTTTACCGGCCCATTAAGCAATCCAAATTTAATGCTGACTTCTGGAAGTGGTTTTTCGCAAAGTGACATCTTGGAATTATTAACCTGGGGTAAACGATTCGAAGATCAAGAGATTTCTTATTCAGGAATTGGAAGCAGGGCAACGAGTTTGTTTGAAGGCTGGCTTGATATTCAGTTAGATAGAAAGTTAATGCAGCTTAGCGGTTTAGACCAATTTGGCATTTTAGAGAAAGTAAAAATAGAGGGGGCAACCAGTCTTTTAGGTCCGGAAGGCAGGAAAGATTTTAAAATAGGGGCAAATGTAACTAGAACAATTTCGTTTAATTATGCCTTTCGCCGGTCATTTTCACTTACAAATCCAAACCACGCCGTAGGTGTTGAATATAAAGTGAATAAATACCTTTCATTGAGTGGAGATGTGGATCAAAATGGAAAGGTGCATGCAAAATACAAATTAAGGTATGCTTATTAATTTACATTATAATAAATTTTTATTTCTTCTAGTTATTTATTTTATGTCATGTTTTTTATTTGCCAGTCAAAAAAAAACAGTAAAAACTATAAATATCATTGGCGCTGAAACAGTAAAAGAGAGTCTGATACTCACCGCTATGAGGACGAAAAAGTCAACACTCTTTTCTCCTCAGGAATTTGATTCACGCATACTCAGACTTGATGCCATCAGCATTAAAACATTATACATTTCAAATGGGTTTTTGGAAGTCAGTGTAGAAGATTCCACTAGAATTGTGGATGGTGAAGTACATGTATTTTTAAAAATATCTGAAGGAAAGCAATATTTTTTACATTCAGTAGAAATCCAAGGAAACCAAACCTTAACTGATAGGGCAATAAATAAAATATTAGAATTTATACCGAAAAAACCATATAACCCTGTCAAAGCAAATAATAATTTAGCTTTAGTTAAGCAAGAGTATGAATATTATGGAAAATTAATTTCATCAATAATTATCACTGACAAAATTGGAGATTCTGTACATGTTCAAATTCAAGTTGAAGAAGGTCCCGATGTATACATAGATACTTTTTTTATTGAAGGTTTCCAGAATTTAAGCGAAGATAATGTTACCAGGGAAATAGCATTCAAATCAGGCGATCTATACAATAAAGGTAATATAGATTTAACAAAGCGAAGGATTCTGGAAACGGGGGTATTTTCTTTCGCCGGGATCACTCCTTTACCGGTTGCCGGAAGTGATACCACTGTAAATTTGCTGATTGAATTACGACAATTCACCCCAAAACAATGGTCATCTGAGGGTGGATATTTCCCAATTGAATATTACAGGGGGGTTGAACCCATGCCGGGGATAGGTGGAGAGATTGAATGGAGGAATAGAAGTTTGGCCGGTTCTACAACAAACTTTTCGACAAGAATTACTGTGCAAGGTCTTTTATCCGATGATTACTTATATTTAATTTATCCAAAATTTGGAATGGATATGGATTTTTCCAATCAGTGGTTTTTAAACCGCCGAATCCCAACAAAAATTGGAATTTTCTATGAAACTTTTAGTAACTTAGGCCAAGAGGAATCTGAATCCCCTGTAACGCGTTATGGTTTACAAGTTACGAATCGGAAAATGTTTGGAAATTATTCTTTTATAGAGACAGGTTTACATTGGGAAAAATTTATCGGGTCAGAAAATAATTCTGAAGTACAAGAAGAAATAGAACAAAGAACATTTAAAATCAAGGGATTATTGGATGGATCAGATGATCCATTATTTCCACATAATGGATATCGGTTGACAGGTGAAGTGAGTCAGACGGGGGGAATATTGGGTGGCACCAGAGATTATGTTAAAATTGATTTTGGGTTGAATAAATATATCCAGATATATAGGAAAATAGTCTTAGCTGGAAGGCTGAAATATGGAATGATCTTTGGTTGGAATGAAGAATCTTATAATGATGTTCAGTACGAAAAATTTTATATGGGAGGAAGTTCAAGTCTCCGAGGATGGGATATGCTAAAATTCAAAACGGATGAGAATGATATGCCCGATGGGAAAATTATTCGCCTAATGATGAATTGGGAAATTCGCCTTCCCCTTTTTTGGATTCTTGGTGGTGAAGTTTTTATTGATGGAGGATATTTAACAGATTCCTTTAGTAATCAATCCATTGGTCAAATAGAATGGAACGGAGGATTTGGTATCATTCTTATGACTCCTCTTGTTCCGTTCAGGGTGGATTTTGCAATTCCACTTGAAAAATCAGCGGGTGATTTTAGTTCGTGGAAAATTCAATTGGGAGCCAGCTATATTTTTTAAATTAAAATTGGATTATTGTCAATTTAAACTGTCTATTTTCAGTTTGAATGAACAACTGATTTCATATAAATTACATAGTTTTGTTAAGAAACAAATATTATCAGAGGAAAAAATGAAGATAAAACTACTAATATTAGGTATTTTTCTGACTCTGTTTTCTGGTTGTGGAAAATCACCGAAAGAAATCATGCGGAACGGTCAGGAGCATCTTTTAAATGGAAAATATGATCTTGCTCTTAAATCATTCCAAATTGTTTTTGAAAAACATCCACAGAATTCTTTGGCTGACAGTGCAGGTTATCAAATTGCCAGAGTCTACCTTGACTATCTAAAAGATTATGACAGCGGGTATAAGACATTGAATAGCCTGGGGAATAACTATCCTGATTCAAAGTATGGGATAAGAAGCAGGGAGGAATTAAGACTATTTCCTGATTGGTTGTTTACTACAGCAGAAGCAGAAAGGGATGCCAAAGATATTAATGGCTCTGTTGAAACACTAGACTATTTAGTTAATAAATTTCCCTCTCATGAAATTGCCCCCAAAGCTCAATACCTCATTGGAGATATTTATATGAATGATCAACGAAATTTTGAGTTAGCAATTGACTCTTACCGTAAAATTATACAGGATTTCCCGGGATCAAAACAGGAGTCCCATGCCCAGTTTATGATCGGTTATATATATGCAAATGTATTGGATGATTCTGAAAATGCCCGGGTTGAATATAATTTATTTTTAGAAAAATATCCTGACCATGAGTTAACACCTTCTGTAAAATTTGAGTTAGATTTCATCGGTAAGGATATAAATGATATACCTCAGCTCAAACATATAACCTCTTAAATTTAATTTGTAATGTCAGATTTTAGTTTAACTGAGATCAATGAAAGGATTTCACGGGAATCCACCTTTATTGATGATCTAAAGAAAGCTCTCAGAGAAGTTATTGTTGGTCAGGATGAATTAGTGAATCGGATCCTGATTGGCATGCTGGCAAATGGGCATATTTTATTGGAGGGAGTCCCCGGATTAGCAAAAACACTGGTTGTAAAGTCATTATCCCAATTAATTGATACAAAATTTCAACGAATCCAATTTACCCCTGATATGCTTCCAGCTGATCTTATTGGGACATTGATCTATAACCAGAATACCGGGAAATTTGAGACACGGAAAGGTCCAATTTTTTCCAATATCATTCTTGCAGATGAGATAAACCGTGCTCCATCTAAAGTTCAAAGCGCTCTCCTTGAGGCTATGCAGGAACGCCAGACAACCATTGGAAAAGAAACTTTTTTGATGGATGCACCATTCCTAGTTCTTGCGACCCAAAATCCAATAGAACAAGAGGGCACTTATCCCTTACCAGAAGCGCAGACCGATCGTTTTATGTTGAAAGTAAGAGTAGACTATCCATCAATGGATGAAGAAAGATTAATCATCCGCAAAGCTGCCAGAACCCAAATTAATACTGTATTGACTCCGGTAGTAAATCAAAAGCAGATTTTGAATGCACAAAAAGTAATAGATGATATTTATGTTGATCAGAAGGTAGAGGAGTATGTCTTAAATCTGGTATTTTCTACAAGGAATCCGGGAAAATATGGGTTGAAGGATTTGGAAGGACTTATCGAATATGGAGGATCCCCGCGTGCATCTATCAATCTGATCCTGGCAGCAAAATCCAGAGCATTTTTAGAACATCGGGGATATATAACCCCTGAAGATATTCGGTATATTGGTGCGGATGTTCTTCGCCATAGAATCATTTTAACCTATGAAGCTGAAGCAGAGGAAATCACTTCAGAGGATATTATCCAACGATTGTTTGAAACGATTGAGATTCCTTAAAAATAAGTAGAATTATTTCAGTTAAATCCAATTAAATGATGTGTTTCTAATAATATAAACAATCATTTGACTTATAATGTATTGCAGCTATGATTCCAAAAGAAATTCTGCAAAAAGTACGGCGAATTGAAATCCGAACGCGAGGGGTGGTAAATAATCTGTTCGGGGGGAAATACCATTCCGTTTTTAAGGGAAGGGGAATGATCTTTTCTGAAGTGCGTGAATACCAACCAGGAGATGATATTCGCCTAATTGATTGGAACGTGACCGCAAGAACGGGTACTCCTTTTGTAAAGATATTTGAAGAAGAAAGAGAGTTAACAGTCTTTCTAATGGTGGATGTGAGCCGCTCCGGTCATTTTGGAACTATTGAGAAATTTAAGACAGAAATCGGAGCAGAAATCGGAGCTGTCCTTGGATTCTCAGCGATTAAAAACAATGACAAGGTCGGTGTAATTCTTTTTAGTGATGATGTTGAGAAATATATAGCTCCAAAGAAAGGAAAGTCCAATGTACTGCGAGTTATCCGGGAATTGCTTTATCATAAACCCAAAGGCAAAGGAACTTCCATAAACAAAGCTCTCGATTTTCTCCTCAAAGTTTCAAAACGTCACAGTGTTGTCTTTCTTATTTCTGATTTCCAGGATGATGGATATTGGAGAACACTTCGCATTGCAAACCGAAAGCACGATTTAATTGGAATCCAGCTTATTGACCAATCAGAAGTTGAGATTCCTGATATGGGTTTAGTGAAGGTTCATGATCCTGAAACAGAAAAGGAAGTGTGGATTGATACACGTTCCTATCAGGAACGCTTGAACTACAACCGTGCTATAAAGGAGAGATTAGAAAAGCTGAAAAAGGAAAGTGAACGAATAAAGTTTGATCTTATCACAGTTTCTACTACAGAAGATTATGTGGAACCACTCATGTCCTTTTTTAAACAACGTGAAAAGCGGTTTTGAGTTTTTTCATGTGTTATAGATTATTCAGAAGTTTTTCAAGCTTGGTATGTATTTTAATTGTGATTAATTGTTGCGAAGATTCTCAAATTAAATCATTTCGTATTATAGCAGAAGTGGATACTACAAAGGCTACTATTGGAGATATTGTATCCCTGAGAATAATTGCTGAAGGGCCAGGCGACCTGAATTTATCTTTCCCGGATATGGAGGGTTCTGAATCCTTTGAAATTCGGCAGAAACTGTATTTGAAAAAGGGAAAAGAAATTGTATTTAAAATTGTGTTTTGGGATACAGGTCGGTTTGAAATTCCTCCTTATCCTATAGAAATTATGAAAGCTGACAGTACTATTGACTATATTATGGAGACTGATCCATTTTTTATCACAGTCTACTCAACGATAGAAAATCCAGCTGGAAAAGATTTGAAGCCAATTAAAGAACCCGTCCCGGTTACGACACCAATTCCGTACAGAAAAATTATTTTATCAATTGTCTTTCTTTTGCTATGCGGATATATGGTTTATCTTTGGACAAAGAGAATTCAAATTGAAAAGAGAAAAGAAATAATACAGAACAAAATTCCTCGCCCGAATGAGGAAGCATTGGATAAACTTGAGTTAATGAAACAAATTTACGATATAAAGGATTTTTATGTGGAATTATCCTATCTCCTTCGTAAATATGTTGAGTCGAGCATTTATATTAAAACCATGGAGATGACAACGGAAGAGATTGATTCTTACAGTTCATTAATTCAAATGGAAACACACCTTTTGAAAGAGTGGATAGAATTACTGAAACGATCTGACCTTATTAAATATGCGAAACAGATTCCTGAAGAAAATAAA
>CAJXJG010000099.1 GCA_913054425.1 uncultured Fidelibacterota bacterium | reverse complement strand
ACTTTTTCCGAAAATGCCTTTTTAGAAATTTTTTCTCTCTAGGGGTAAGTTTTCCCCGGTGATGAACTAATACAGTTACAGCTTTGCCATGTTCTTCCGGTACGACTTTAATTATCTTGTGTTTGTAATCCCGTTCGTAATTGTGGTGGTGATGTCTGGTACAACCAATTGTAAGCATCAAACTTAATATAATAATGTGAATGATTTTCATTTTGAACCTTTTTATTTTGTTACTTAGACACCAAAAATATTTTCAGGTTAAATCTAATCTCATTCCGGTGCATTATTCGCATCCTCCTGTTCTTCTGGAGTTGGCTGAACTGTTTCTTCCTGTGATAGTCCCAAATAGTAATGTGCGGATACAAGAATGATAAACGGTGTTGTGAGGATTGCTCCCACGGCGATTGTGCATCCTATAGATTGGATGACTGCATTAATAATAAAAACTGCCAGGACTTCCCAGAATATGTTTGAGACCATTTCACCGGATTTTTGGAAAGCTTCCGAAACTCCTAAATCCTTATCAACGATTAGATAGATTACGAAGAACCATCGCACCATTAAATATATTCCCGGGATTATAAAACAGACCAACCCAATGCCTACTCCTAACAGAAATAAAATACCGGCTCCCAAAAGCTTCCCAAATTTATTGAAACCCACTTTGAAGAAATCTCCAATTCCTACTTTATTCCCCCGGGCAGTTCGGATCATAGACTCTGTATATCCTCCAATAACCGCTGGTATTGCAAGGATACCAATTATGGTTATTCCCAAAAAAGCACAAGCAATGAGAAAGATCACAGTATTCGCAATACAGACAACAATTTGAGCCAACATGGTTTTAAAAGTTTGTTTGTAAATGGATTCTATGGTTGGTTTTTCAAGTGATATTATATTATCTGACATAATTATTACTCATTCGTTATTTATTCGGCTATAATTTAGAGTGAAAAATGAATGTTATACAGGGAAAAGACATCGGTATATTTGAATGTAATTGTTTGAAATAACCGTGTAAAGCTTGGGTGAAATTGCTTGTTTCTGGATGATATTTCCCCTATTTTTTTATCATGAAGGAAATTCAGGCAATTGTCCTTGCTACACATAATAAGGATAAAAGAGAAGAGTTACAAAAGGCTCTCTCGGAATTTACGGTAGAAATTCTTTCCCTAAATGATTTTCCCTTCATCGGAGAGATTGAGGAGGTGGGGCTAACTCTCTTGGAAAATTCTATGATTAAAGCCAAGACTGTACATAAACTGACCAAACTGCCATCAATTGCAGATGATACAGGATTGGAAGTTGAAGCATTAAATGGAGCTCCCGGTATTTACTCTGCCCGCTATGCTGGTGAAAATGTCACTTATGAGGAAAATGTGAATAAGCTGTTGCACGACATGAGAGATATTCCCAAGGGAAAACGAAATGCGAAGTTTAGAACAGTTATTTCGTTTGTCGATCGAGAACGGGAATTCTGGACTGAGGGCATCATTCAAGGAGAAATTGGAAAAATCCCGAAGGGAAGTAATGGCTTTGGGTATGATCCTATTTTTTTTGTCCCGGAAC
Organism: uncultured Fidelibacterota bacterium; assembly: GCA_913054425.1. Lineage (GTDB taxonomy): Bacteria > Fidelibacterota > Marinisomatia > Marinisomatales > UBA8229 > UBA8229. The sequence goes on along the minus strand of CAJXJG010000099.1, from coordinate 4,934 downwards.
AAAAAAAGACTTTTGCGGAACTTTCAATCAATGAAAAGAATAAAATCAGTCATCGTGGACTTGCAATGGAAAAATTTCGTATACTCTTGAGAGAATTTATTTCAGATCAATCAATAAAATAAGGAATATTATTTAGACCAACTGCTAATAGAGTCCCTGTAAAAAGTGCAGGGCGATAGTAAACCGGCAATAAAGATAAGGAGATTACCTTTGAAAAAAGGGCGGTTGGTCATTATTTTCTTCATAATGACCCTGAGGAATGGATTTATTCTTCAGGGGCAGACAGCTGATTCTGTTTTTACCCTTTCCCCGAGTTATCATCCCATTTCATTTCTGGTCGTGAATCCTTTTCCGGAGATTCCCCGGCCTATTGGATGGTCAGAAGACACATTATATCATCCAATTGGTCTCCTCAATGATAATTACGGCAAACGGAATGTAACAGTTACAATTGATTCAGACTGGTCATACATCACTTTTACGGAAACTCTGGATGGGGAAATTATCAGAGTTCCATTTACTGCCCCGGTGGAGTGGTATTTTATAAAAAATGTGCATATCAATCGTCGTTTGGAGTTTATTAAATCTGTATCCTTGAGTGGAAAGGAGAGCCGCGGTCGTGATTCCAGGAGGAAATCCCAAACTATAGAAGTTGTAGGAGTAGAGCTTGGGAAATTGGGCAGAGCCTCCCTGCGGGTTCGCGGTAATGTGAATATTTCCGGAAAAATGGTTTTTCAGGATCAGGAGTTAGTACGGTCCAATATCAATGAAACCCAGAGCACCCACATCGAATTTGACCAGAAACAGAATTTTAATATAGAAGGAAAAGTTGGTGACAGGGTCACTGTATTCATGGATCAGGATTCAGAAAGGGATTTTGATTTTGAAAATAATATTCGCATCAGCTATGAAGGAGCAGAGGACGATATCCTTCAAAGAATGGAAGCCGGAAATATATCTTTATCCTTACCCTCCACGCAGTATGTAACATTTTCCGGAACAAATAAAGGATTGTACGGCATCAAGGCTATTTCTCAGCTTGGTCCGGTGGACATCACAACAATTGCTTCCATTGAACAGACGAAGAAAGAACAGCAGGAATGGTCAGGAGGATCTCAATCTCAGACTCAAAAAATCAAGGATTACGACTATGTGAAAAACCAGTATTTTTTCATTCATGAATGGTTTCGAAATGGTAAGGATGAAATAAATCAACCATCATTTTTTCCTCTTTTTAATGGTCTGCACAGGATAGGCAACCTCAAGGTGACGAATTTTGAATTGTACAAATTGGACATGACAAATAACCCCGGAGCAGATGTAGGTGTCGCTCATATTGATCCTTCCGATCCCGGTTTTGAAGAAGATAAAAATAAAGATGGAAATTTTCTTAGACTGGAACGGAATATTGATTATACCTTAAGCGAAGACTTAGGTTATGTCAGGTTACGGACTCGAAGCCTTGATGAAATTTTGGGATGCCATTATGTATTGACAGATCGGTTTAGCGAAGATACAGTTATGACTATTGGGCATGGCATTTCTCCAAATGACAGCACCTTATCATTGAAAATGATCAAACCTCAATCTCCACACCCCAATCATCCCACTTGGGATTTAATGTTCAAGAATGTGTACTACCTTGGTACAACAAATATTAATCGGGAAGGATTTGCCGTACGAATCGTCAATGACCGCCTTACGCCTCCCAGCTACAGGGATCCGCTTGGAATTCCCTATTTAAACCAGTTTGGACTGGATAGTCTCAACGAGAATGGTTTAAGACAACCCGATGAAATAATTGATATGAATAACCCCAATATTGTGAATTTAATTGCTGGTGAATTACATTTTCCGGCCTTACTACCCTTTGTGTCGGAAGATTCTCTATTTGGTGGAAATATGAACGAAATCCTGTTTGAGGCCTTGGGGGAAGGAAAAATGTACACATCCACTATCAGCACCGATTATAATGGAGACAGCCGTTTTACCATTGAAGCGGATTATTCCAACCAAAGTTCAACAATTAACCTGGGGTTTATGCTGGTGGAAGGAAGTGAGGAAGTCCTTTTGAATGGAATTCCTCTTACGAGAGGTATAGATTACCAAATTGATTATTTTTCCGGTACTATTGTACTTGGAGAAACTGCTGCAGATCCCAATGCAAGCGTAAAGATTCTCTATGATAAACATGAACTGGTTTCCTTTGATAAGAAAGTGATACTTGGTACCAGGGCTCAAATGGATTTTGGTGATAATTCCTTCCTTGGCGCTACAGCATTGTTTTATAATCAAACTGTTATCAATCAAAAAATAGAAGTAGGATACGAACCCACACGAAATTTCATTTGGGATTTAAATGGACGGTTTGAATTTGATTTGGATGGATTAACCCGGTTTTTAGATAAACTTCCCATCATCGAAACCGAGAAATTATCCACCTTCTCAGTGGAAGGAGAATTTGCACAAGTTCTGCCAAATCCAAATCCGGTCAATAATGCAGAAACAGGGGATCCAAATGGTGTTGCATTTATTGATGATTTTGAAGGAGCAAAACGCACCACTTATATTCCCGTCCAGCGTAGACAGTGGAAAGAATCTTCTGCTCCCGTTGATCCAACTGATTTAACAAGGTATCGGCCACAACGGTATCGGGCAAGAATGTACTGGTACAATCCATTTGAACAGGTTTGGACGAAAGACATCTGGCCAAATCAGTCCACTTCCCAACTCGCCCATAATGAAAAGACAAATATTTTAGTTATTCATCAACAACCCAAGATATATCAGGATGAGAATTATGTTCCAAGTGGATTGTTATGGTCAGGGATAACATCTTCATTTTATTCAGGAGATTATGACCAGACTCAAAGCAAGTTTTTTGAAATTTGGTTAAAAGGAATAGAAGGGAAATTAACAGTAGATTTAGGGAAAATCAGCGAGGATAGAAATGGAAACGGAATACTGGAAACGGAAGATATTCCGGAAGCGGGACTAACTCTGGGAAATGGATTTCTTGAAGACCATGAAGATGTTGGAGTGGATGGATGTCCCGATGAATTGGAGGATGGAATGGGAGGTTGTCTTGATTTTGATGATGATGGTGACGGAGTAAAAGATGAGGAGATATTAAATGGAGTTGATGATGATGGTGATGGAAAAATTGACGAGGATATTTATGCAAACCCGGAAGGGGATATGAACGGGGACAATTGGAGTTATTCTGAAGGAAGTTCCGACTATTCACAGGTAAATGGTACAGAAGGAAATGGAACGGGAAGTCAAATCCAGGAAGGTGGAAAGTATCCTGATACGGAAGATTTAGACCGGTCCGGGTTTCTTGATAAAACAGATGCCTATTTTACAAAAAGTTTTCCATTAGATCCTGAAGTGTTTACTGAAGAAGAAAAAGATTACCTGGCAGGTGAAACTGAAAAAAATGGCTTGCTCACTGGTTGGAGGCTTTATCGAATTCCCCTGAGTCATTTTGAGAAAATAAATGATGTTGAATGGAACGAAATTCGTTCCCTTCGCCTAGTCTGGACTGGGCTGGAGGGAAGCAGTTCCCTTCAGATTGCTAAGATGGAACTTGTTGGTAATGAGTGGCAGGAGTTGGGTATTGCACCAGATTCTTCCTCAGCTTTTGATCAAACGGATGCTGACAGCGTTTTTTCCATTGCAATTGTTAACACTGAAGATAATGCAGATTATATTCCCCCAAAAGGAGTGAAAGGTGAATATGATCCAATTAATGAAATACAGTCCAAGGAACAATCTTTGGTATTAAAATTTTCAAATCTTGATGGTGGATACAAAGCAGCTGCAAAAAAAACTCTTTATACAAATAGTGGGAATAATTACCTGATTTATGACCGGTTGAAAATGTATGTTTATGGTACAAGTTTAGGTCGTATTACGGATGTAGATACCGATATATATTTCTTTATTCATTTTGGATTGGGAGATGATTATTATGAAATTACTCAACCAGTGTTTGAGGGTTGGGATGAAGAGAAAGGTCGGAATTCAATTGATCTTGACTTGGGCTGGCTCACCAAATTAAAACTTAATTCGGAGGGAAAAATCCAAAAGTTCCGTCCTACAGATATTTTTCAAGATTCTTCCGGAGTTCGGAAATATATCTTCACAGGTGAAGACGGTCTCCCGACAGGCAAGGAAATTATTATCCAAGGTTCGCCCTCTTTATCAAGGATTCAGTATTTTACTGTAGGTGTACATAACGTATCCGGCAATCCGATTTCTGGAGAGGTTTGGATCGACGAACTTCGATTGAGCGGTGTAAAAAAAGACAAAGGAATTGCTATGCGGGTTCAGTCAAAATTTAATCTAGCTGACCTTGGGAATGCCACTTTATCTTACAGCAGGAAAGACGCTGATTTTCATGTACTTCAGCAAAGATTGGGATCGAACAGCACAAGTGAAGATTTACGTCTGAATGCTAACCTTCAACTCCAGAAGCTGTTGCCAAAATTCCTGGGGATCAACATTCCATTGAATGGTTCTTATTCTCATACGGTCAACCAGCCAAAATATTTTCCAGGTACAGATGTTTTAGTCGATTCAGATACACCTCCAGATTCCATCCTGAGAAAATCTGAAGTGGTCAGTTTGAGCACATCTGTTTCCAAGGCAGGGAAATCCGATAATAAACTGATAAAGTATACGCTGGATGCTTTGAAGAGTAATTTTAGTGCATCCAGAACGAAAAAGTCCAATGAAATCATGGCTGAAGAATTACATGAATCCTATTCTGGAAAATTAAGTTATACTCTGTCTTTTGGCAGGAACAATTATTTCCATCCTTTAAAATGGCTAACTTTCTTGCCATGGCTTGGTGCGAAAATGGGTGAAATTCAACTGTACTACACACCAAGTTCTGTAAAGACAAGTGTTGATTTCAGTGAGAAACTGGT
>CAJXJG010000098.1 GCA_913054425.1 uncultured Fidelibacterota bacterium | reverse complement strand
TGGATTCCACTTAAATCACTTTTATAAATCGTGACAGGTAATTTCCCGGCGTTACTTTCGGATTTCAATCCCATTTGAGAGAGTGGATCCAAAATACGATTCATAGGACGGGAAGAAAGAGAATCATCCCCGACAAATTTAGCATTAATTCCTTGTCCCGCCAGAAGGCCAAGCAGTAATCTGGTTGTGGTTCCCGAATTGCCGCAGTTTAATGGTTTCGAGGGATCGGAGAATGTTCCACCTTTCACAATAACATCATGCCCATCCTCCCGAATTTTAATTCCACAGGCTTCCAAACATTTTCGCGTAGATTGCACATCGGTGCCGGTGGAGAGATTGGAAATGCAAGATTCGCCATTACATAAAGCAGCAAGCATGAGTGCCCGATGGGAAATTGATTTATCCCCCGAGAACATCAGCGTTCCCCTGACAATCATTTATTCTTTTTTTTTGTTCCGATCTCTTTACCCATTGCGGCACAAACTCCCTTTGACACATCCATGAGTTGAGAAAATTCATCCGGAAGCAATGCTTGATGCCCATCACAAAGAGCTTCTTCAGGCCGATCGTGCACATCCACAATAAGACCGTCTGCACCAGCTCCTAATCCTGCTAAAGCATGGGGAATTACACTGTAATGTTTCCCACTGGAATGACTTGGGTCAATTATAATAGGCAAATGACTCACCTGCTTGAGAGCAGGAACGACGCTGATATCCAAAGTGTTTCTGGCATGATTCCCAAATGTCCGAACCCCACGTTCACAAATAACCACATCACGACAACCATTTACCATGAGATATTCTGCGGACATGAGGGTTTCTTCCAATGTCGCGCTCATTCCGCGTTTCATGAGAACTGGTTTACCAGCTTTTCCTATTGCTTTTAATAATGTAAAATTTTGCATATTCCTCATTCCAACCTGAAGCATATCCGCATAGTGAGCAACAACAGATATTGTCTCAGTATCCTGAACTTCAGTTACAAATGGGAGTCCAGTTTTTTCCCGGGCTTTAGTTAAAATCTCCAGTCCTTTCTCACCTAATCCCTGAAATGAATAAGGAGATGTCCGTGGTTTATATGCACCACCACGAAGCATTTGAGCACCACGACTCGCCACAGCATCTGCAATGCGAAGGGTTTGCTCCATACTTTCAACCGCACATGGCCCGGCAATCATCACCACATTTCCATCTCCAAATTGTACATTGTCTACCTGAACGACACTGTTTTCTTGATGGGTTTCTCTGCTGGCGAGTTTATAGGGTTTGGTTATCTGAATAACCTGCAACACACCTGGTAAACTTTCTAAATATAGTCTTTCTTCAACTCCTCGATTTCCTGTGACACCAATTGTAAGTCGGTCTCTGCCAGGAATAAAATGGGCTTGATAACCAAATCCTTTTATTCGTTCCTCCACCTTTTTGATTTCGGATTCGGTTGCGTTTAAATCCATTATAACTAGCATGTTTTCATCTCCTTGCAATTCGATTGCTTATTTCAGCAATAGAATTTTCCAGATCGTCTATCATTGATTGTGTATATGGATTATAATTTTGTAAATCCATAAACAATTCCCAACTATCGTTGCAGGTTTGTTCAATTACCTTGTAAAGTTCTGAAAAACCAAGTGTGTCAATTAATGTTGGATTTATTCCTGCGTTCATTAATGATCTCCCAATAAAGTGAGTAATCCCTTGAGTACGTGAAGCTAATTTATCATGTTCTTCAGGCGACATTTCTACTACTTGCATATTTTTTGATGAAAAATAAGAAGTCCATTTTGAATATTGATTCTTGGTCTCGCGCACATTGCACATCATTATTTTAAGGCTCTCCGCTTGACCAATGGAATCCGGCCCAAAAAGTGGATGGGTACCAATGATATTAACAGATTTCGGCAAATTATCTTTCATTACACTTACCGGATATACCTTTACAGAGCAAACATCCATGATCGTACAGGATTTTTTCAAGCGTGGTGCAATATCTATCACAACATTTTTAAAAATACTAATTGGAACAGCTAATATAATTGTTTCCTCTTTTAAAACTGTACCCAAATCTGTTAATTCCGTACCTATTTGTTCCTGAACTGGATTTGGGTCGTAGGCTTTTACTTCAAAATCATCTAAAAATATTTTACCCAAAATCCGACCAAATCGTCCAAAACCAATAATTCCCAAACTACTCATTTTTTTCTTCCATTGTATTACTCCAATAAACGGGGTCGCAAAATTTAATTTACTTCTGGAATTGTTTTGAGGATTTAAAGACAGCAGTAAAAATTCGGATAAGTTGTTCTTCTGATAAATTTTTGCCTGCTATTTTGGTGAGACGATCAATAATTTCTTTTTCACGCTTCTTATCTTCAATAGGAATATGAAGTTCATCCTTCAATTTTCCTACCTCTATGGAAATTCCCATGCGCTTTTTTAAGAACTGGATAATTTCTTCATCTATCTCATCAATTTGTTCTCTTAATTTCTGAATCCTCTTGTCCATCGCGGTACAAATTAGAAAGGAATTTATAATCCGGAAAGTGAATAAGGTTTATTCCTGCAACAACTCTATTTAGACGGAATGTAGAATATGCTTAAATTGATTCTCTGAAAATGATTTGATTTTAATTGAAACAATTATAATTACAAGCTGTTTACAGCAATTAAAATCCATATAGGAAAACATAGATGTCTTATCTGCAAAATATATTAGAAGATAAAATAGAAGCTTGGCGAAGCGAAGCGAATCAATTAATTGATTTAAAAGGGGATACTGTCATAAGTGAAGTAACAGTAAACCAGGTTTATGGAGGAATGCGTGGTATAAAAGGCTTGATTTGTGATACATCTTCCGTCTCTCCTGATACGGGACTCATTATTCGTAACTACCCGCTTTTAGAGATCACGCATATTTTACCAGAAGAAGTATTTTTTCTCCTGCTTACGGGAGATATTCCGGATGAAACTGCACTGACAGATATCCAATCTCAATTATCTAAACATGCTGAAGTACCAACCTATGTGTGGGATATGCTGAAAGCAATGCCAAATGACTCACATCCAATGACAATGTTTAACACAGCGATTCTGTCAATGAGTAATGAGTCGGTATTTAAAAAACAATATAGCCAGGGAATGGCAAAACAAGATTTTTGGAAAGCGATTCTTCAGGATGCTATTCAACTTGTTGCAAAACTTCCTGCCGTTGGAGCAGGTGTGTATAGAATCCGGTTTGAAAAGGGAGAATTAATTGATCCGGATCCCTCCCTTGATTGGGGTGCAAACTTTGCTCACATGCTCGGCATCCCTGATCCTGACAATACAGTAAAAAAACTGATGCGTCTTTATCTCATGCTCCATTGTGATCATGAAGGAGGAAATGTGAGCGCTTTCAGTGCTCTTACAGTTGCGTCTGCTCTCTCAGACCCGTACTATGCTGTCTCAGCAGGTTTAAATGGATTAGCCGGACCGTTACATGGACTTGCGAACCAGGAATGCCTCCGGTTTGTGCTTGAAATCAAGAATCATTTTAACGGAGTACCCTCAAATAAAGAACTTACAGATTTTGTTTGGGAGCATTTAAACAACGGGCGCGTAGTCCCCGGATATGGGCATGCAGTATTACGGTGTCCGGATCCGCGCTTTACAGCATTCATGAAATTCGGTAAGGAACACATTCAAGATAGCTTAATTTTTTCAATTGTGCAAAAACTCTTCGAAGTGGTACCACCAATATTACTGGAACAGGGAAAAGCAAAAAATCCCTGGCCAAATGTTGATGCTGCTTCAGGATCACTTTTATATCATTATGGAATTACAGAATTTAGTTTTTACACAGTTTTGTTCAGTATTTCACGAGCTATGGGAATGGTATCCCAGATGGTCATAAACCGCGCCTTGGGGATTCCCATCACAAGACCAAAATCCGTCACGGCTGAATGGATCAGTAAAAACACTTAATTTTTAAGATATATTCTATACTATTCACATAGTACTGTGAAAATAAATCAAAAACAAAAAAGGATATTTATTTATGAAAAGAAATAAGATTGCATTAATTGGCGGAGGACAAATTGGAGGAAACCTTGCCTTATTGGCTGCACAAAAAGAATTAGGAGATATTGTCATATTCGATATCCCCCAGGCAGAGGGAATGACCAAAGGAAAAGCTTTGGATATCATGCAGTTACGTCCCCACGATGGTTATGACGTGAATCTTACAGGTTCCTCTGACTATGCTGACATTAAGGATACAGATGTTGTAATCATCACTGCCGGAGTACCACGGAAACCCGGAATGGACCGGGAAGACTTGCTCAATATCAATATCAAAATCATTACTGACGTTGCGAATAACGTAAAAAAATACGCTCCCAATAGTTTTGTGATTGTCCTTTCAAATCCGCTGGATGCGATTGTGTATTCTTTTTACAAAATTTCGAAATTCGCAAAGAATCAAGTTGTGGGAATGGCAGGCGCTTTAGATACATCACGTTTTCGCACGTTTCTCTCTATGGAAACCGGATATTCCGTTCAGGATATTCAATGCATAGTATTGGGAGGCCATGGCGATACAATGATTCCCATCATACGGACAGCAACTATTGGCGGAATTCCGATTGCCGAATTAATTCCCGAAGACACTCTGGAAGCAATTGTGCAGCGAACCCGGGTTGCGGGAGGTGAAATCGTAAAATTATTCGGAAACGGGTCTGCCTATTTCGCTCCGGCCCAAAGCGCCATTGAAATGGCAGAATCCTATCTCCTAGATAAAAAAAGGGTGATTCCCTGTGCTGCCCTCTGCGAAGGGGAATTCGGGATAAACGGATATTTCATTGGAGTTCCCACAGTCATCGGAAGTGGCGGTGTGGAAAAAATCCTGGAATTTCAATTAACCGAAGAAGAAAACTCTGCTCTTCAAAACACACTACAGCATGTGAAGAAAACCATAGAAGAAATTGGACTGTAAGAATTCATATAGATTAACTACCTTATATTCATCGTTAAAAGCATTTTTAATTGTTCCTTGCCTTTTATATTTTAATCAATTATATTATATACGACTAAAAAAGTCGTATATGTTTAAAATAACACGAAAATTAGAATATGCTCTTATCGCTCTGCGCTATATTCAAGGGCAAAGTGAAGATAAAGTCGTAAGCGCCAAGGAAATATCTGGAGTTTATCGAATTCCTCTGCAGCTACTGGCTAAAATACTCCAGGAATTGTCAAAGCATGATATTCTGGAAGCTACTCAAGGTGCCCATGGAGGATATAAATTGAAAAAATCACTGGATCAGATGAATTTGACAGCATTAATTAAAATTTTGGAAGGGCCGATCGGAATTATGGATTGCTCCATCGATACAAAATGTGTGCAGCTTGATATCTGCAATATCCGTAAACCCATCAACCGTGTAAATGATGCTATTATATCGATGTTTGATAATTTGACATTATCAGAGATTACCGGGATTTAGAATGAAGCAAGAGATTTGATATGAATGAAATGAAGGACACAATGAAAAAAGAAAACACTATTATTGATGAAGCCATCAGCCAGGATTATAAATACGGATTTGTCACGGATATTGAACAGGAAACAATTCCCCCGGGGTTGAATGAAGATGTAATTCGGATTATTTCCGCAAAGAAAGGTGAACCGGATTGGCTCAGGGACTGGCGACTGAAATCATACAAGAACTGGAAAAAAATGAAAAATCCTTCCTGGGCAAATATCACCTTTCCACCTATTGATTATCAGTCAATTAGTTACTATTCTGCCCCTAAAGAGAAAAAAGAATTAAAAAGCCTGGATGAGGTTGATCCGGAATTACTGGAGACCTATAACAAACTTGGAATTCCTCTGCAAGAGCAGAAAATGTTAGCAGGCGTTGCGGTGGATGCTGTTTTTGACAGCGTGTCTGTCGTCACAACCTTTAAGAAAGACCTGGAAAAACACGGCGTTATTTTCTGTCCATTCTCAGAGGCAGTTCACAACCACCCGGATCTTGTAAGGAAATACCTTGGATCTGTTGTGCCGATGACTGATAATTTTTTCGCTGCGCTGAACTCCGCAGTTTTCAGCGATGGATCGTTTGTATACATTCCCAAAGGAGTTCGCTGCCCCATGGAACTGTCGACCTATTTCAGAATCAATGCAGCAAACACCGGGCAATTTGAACGGACTCTCATTATCGCAGATGAAGGCAGCTATGTGAGCTACCTGGAGGGGTGTACTGCTCCCATGCGTGATGAGAACCAGCTCCATGCTGCAGTCGTTGAATTAATTGCTCATAAAGACGCTCAAATCAAATATTCCACTGTCCAAAACTGGTATCCGGGAGATAAGGATGGGAAGGGCGGAATCTTTAACTTTGTTACTAAAAGAGGTATTTGTAAGGAGAACAATTCAAAGATTTCATGGACTCAAGTGGAAACCGGGTCTGCCATTACCTGGAAATATCCCAGCGTCATTCTAAAGGGTGATAATTCTACGGGTGAATTTTATTCTGTAGCGCTGACGAATAACTATCAACAGGCAGATACAGGAACAAAAATGATTCACTTGGGGAACAATACAAAAAGTACTATCATTT
>CAJXJG010000097.1 GCA_913054425.1 uncultured Fidelibacterota bacterium | reverse complement strand
GAGATTCTGCTTCTTTGAATTCCTCATATTCCATCCGAATCCGGTCAGATTGAACAAAACCAACCTTTACTTGTCCCTTTATAAAAACCGGGAGAAGAATCAAAGCCGTTAACAATACCGATGGGATTAATTTTTTAAGCACATTACCTCCTTTAAAGTTAAAAGGGTTGACCAAAGGTTATCGTATAGGTCCAGCCCTGAGGCTTACCTACCCCTGTTATATCATCAAATCCATATCCCATATCAAATCCAAGCATACCAAGCATTGGCATAAAGAAACGAAAACCAACACCTGCACTACGTTTTAACGACAGCGGTCCTGTTCGGGCAAATCCAAATGGCTCGGTCATATCTACAGTGTCCCACACATTGCCCATCTCACCAAATATCAATCCATATACAACCGGATTTTCAGAAAATGGAATGCGAAATTCAGATGTGAACTTTAGCATTGCGCCTCCTCCGATAGGGCGATTGCTTGTTGTCTGTGGACCAATAGAATTATCAGGATACCCACGGAACATGTTTCCATAGGGTATCCCATTACCTCCCATAATAAATTTTTCATCAAACGGGATAATAGATAATTCTTCATTTCTTGATTGCAAGGGCTTAATAGCACCTAATTTAACAGAACTCATCAAAACAAATTTCCAGAATGTAGGGGTAAACCATTCCAAATTCAACACATGTTTATGAAAGTTTTCGTTGCCTCCTAATGGTCCACCAGATATTGTAGTTTCCAGTGAAAACCTGGATCCAGATGTCGTAAACTCAGGCCTGTCACGACTATCTCTTGTAATTACCTGCGTTATGTTAAACCCCCGGGATATTTGTCCCAAAAGATTTTCATAAGGACCAAGATCTGTGGCGGTAGTATTCTCTGCACTATACTTTTTCTGTACACCTCTTAGCACCCAATGTCCCCTAAAAAAATCATCGGGCCACCTGAAGCGTCGCCCCCAACTAAGACTCCCTCCAAACATTGAAAAATCCAATGGGAATGAATAGTTTGTCGCAGCCCCCCGAAAGGTATAAAACACGGAAAACCCAACAAGGTTTGGTGTGTCCTTAACCATTGGATCTGTAAAACTTAAACTGACAGATCGATATTTTGATGGGGATCTGGTTTGATATACAGAATAATTGGTCCCTGTGTTAAAACTGAGGTTAAGTCGCTGCCCGAGTCCTCTGAAATTATTAAATTCCACACCACCCCCTCCTGTAATTCCATATTCACCCGTAAAACCAATATTTGCTTGGGCCCGATCAGCGGATTTTTCTTCAACGGAGATTTCCAAATCAACCTCGTCTTCATCTACTGGAATCACATCGGGAATTACATTGGAAAAATAATTTAGAATCCACACTTCCCGTTGACTGCGTATAAGCTTATTCCTGTTAAAAATATCACCTGGAAAAATTTTTAACTCTCTTCGTACCACATTTTCCCGTGTTTTCGTATTCCCGGAAATCAAAATATTGCGTATATACACTTTTTTATTTTCAGTAATCACAAAATGAATATCCAGAGAATCTTCTCCGACCGGTGTCATTTGAGTCTCAATTTGGCTATAAATATATCCCCGATCCATATACATGCCCTGCATTCTTTCATACACCGCACTGTTAAACTCTTCTTCATTAAAATAATCTCCAACAGATAAACCCAGCCGGCGTTTGAGTTCATCATCGGAATACAGGATATTCCCCTCTAAAGAAAATTGACCATACCTATAACGAGGACCTTCAAAGATTTGTAGATGGAGATTCATTCTACGCCTGTTTTTGCTGTAACTGAGTGAATCGGACGAAATCGAAAAATCACGATATCCCTTGTTTCTATAAAAGGTAATAAGACTTCCCCTGTCTTCGCTAAACTTATCTTTATCAAAATAGGATCTCCAAAACAAATACCATCTCTGTTGTTTTGTTTCTTTTAATACTTTTCGGAGCTGACGACTGGAGAAAGATTGATTACCATCAAAAATAATTTTACTTATTTTAACTTTCCTATTTTCCTTGATATAAAAAACTATATCCTTTGTAATATTTTTTGCCCGCTTATTTTTTAGATTGTCTCCTATGGTTTCTACAATTTCTCCATTTATTTCTGCCAGAAGAAAACCCTCATCTGAGTATAAATCCATGATTTTCTGAGTAGTTTCTTTTATTAAATGTGGTTTTATTCGCTGGCCTGTTATTAATTTGATTTCTTCCTCAATTTTACTATTTTTGATTTTTTTATTCCCCTCATATCGAATTGCTCCCAATACGGGATTTTCTTCAACCAGGATAGTAATAGAAATTCCTTTTGAGGTTTCATCATCAAGTAAAATCTGCACATTTTTAAACATTCCCAGGTTCCAGAGTCTCTTAACACTGCGGGCAAAATCACCTGATTTTATTATTCTCCCTGCTTTTAAACCGGCGGTATAACGAATCATATCATCGGTTGCAAGCACATTCCCGTCAACTTCCACGTTTAAGAGTTTTACCTCCTGTGGGCTTTGCCCCAGGGACGTCGTCATTAATAAAAAAAGAGAAAATAACAATTTATTAATCATTTTATAAATTATCCGACTTTTGTTCGGTTGTTTTACCGAACCTCCGTTCACGTAACTGAAATTCATACACAGCTTGAAGCAACTCCTTCTCACGAAAACTAGGCCAATAAGACGGATAAACGTATATCTCCGAATAAGCAATCTGCCATAACAGGAAGTTACTGAGTCTGAATTCACCGCCAGTACGAATTAAAAGGTCAGGATCAGGGACCCCGGCAGTATAATAGTATGACACTATTGTGTCCATAGTAATACTCTTCGGCAGAATTTTACCTTTATGTACTTCATTTGCAATTTTTTTAACGGCATAAAGAATTTCTTGACGACTTCCATAACTTAAAGCAAGAATTAAATTTAACCCTGTGTTATTTTTTGTCAGTTTTATGCCTTCTTCAATTTCTTTGCGGGCATCTCTTGATAATTCCTCAATAGCCCCTATGGTAGTTAATTTAACATTATTCTTATTTAGCTTTTTAATCTCAACGCGAAGAGTGCTCAGTAAAAGTTTCATTAAAGCGGAAACCTCTTTAGGTGGGCGTTTCCAATTCTCAGTTGAAAACGTATATAGAGTGAGGTGTTTCACGCCAATTTCACCGCAAACGCGGGTCACTTCCCGAACGGAACTGATGCCTTCCTTATGACCGGCTATCCGAGGCAATAATCGTTCTTTTGCCCATCGTCCATTACCATCCATAATTATGGCTATATGATTAGGGAGAGTTCCTCCCTTCTTAATTGCTTCTTGTAACTCGAATATTTTCATTGAGAAATAAAATAAACTGAACAGGCACCTTCTTGTTTTCCATCAATTACACTTATACTTTTGTTTCTATCCTTATTTTTTTCATATTCAACATAAAAGACATTATTCTGTTCCCTTTCTATAACAAGAACAATTTATTACTCTATATTAAACAATAAAAAAAACCTACATATAATCAGCTAAATTAATTCCATTATTCGTTCAACAATATCACGATATATCTTACTGACAAACGATTGAGGTTTCTTGAAAACGATCGGTATCCCTGCATCAGTAGCCTCCATAATCTCACGTGAGAATGGGATAGTACCAAGCAGGGGAACACCAAGCCTCTGACTTTCCTTTCCACCCCCTCCCATCTTAAATAAATCTAATAAAAGGTTAAATTCGCCTTTTTCATTTAAAGGTTTTGATTCCTCACCTGAAATATAAATATGTCCGTTTTTCAAAGGGGCTCCCCTGGAATCTAAAACCTTACCCTCAACTGGAAACCCTGACATATTTTCAATTACTCCCAATATTGGAGCTTGTACTTTTCGAAACATGTTCGCACCCTTTCTCACGTCCGCCAGAGCAATATCCTGCGGTGTGGTAACAATAACTGCACCACTAATTTTAATCTTCTGAGTCAGAGTTAGTTGAACATCGCCTGTCCCTGGAGGAAGATCCAATACAAGATAATCCAACTCTCCCCACACTACATCCCTAAAAAACTGTTCCGTCATTCGTGCCACCAGAGGACCGCGCCAGATCGCAGGACTGTCTTCCTCGCTGAGAAAACCAAAACTCATCACTTTCATCCCACGAAACTCCAGTGGAATTAATTTTTTTTCTTGTGTGAGTTGAGGCTGTTCTTTTAACCCAAGTATAATTGGAAGAGAAGGACCATAAATATCTAAATCAAGCAATCCAACCTGAGTAGATTTTTCACACAAGGCAGCCGCAAGATTTGCTGCCACTGTGGATTTTCCTACTCCTCCTTTCCCGCTGGCCACAGCAATCACAAATTTAACCCCGGCTACCGGTTGGTTTTGTTGTATGCTTCCGCCTGGGCTCTGGGATGGCTGATCAGAAACCTTTGTAACCAATGTAACATTAACTTTTTCAAATGCTCCGCTATCCTCCAATGTTTTACGTACTGCATTAAGAATTGTTTTACGTTTATCTTCATCAGCAGATACCTTCAGAACAACATTGACATTCTTTTTATCCACTTGTATATGTTGTACTATGCCAAATGAAACTATATCCCGGGTAAAACCAGGATAAGGGATGGTTTTTAGCAAATCGATGGTTTGAACTTTATTCATTCTAAAAAATAATCATACAAAAAACGGCTGTAAAAAACAGCCGTCTTTTCATGTTTTAAAAAATTGACTATCCGCTATATTCCCTACCGAACCAATCGTAATTTATTTTTGAAAATTTATGCCATTCATCCGGCACTTCCTCCTCTTCAAATATAGCTTCTACCGGACATTCCGGTTCACAGGCCGCGCAGTCAATGCATTCCTCTGGATCAATATATAATTGTTTCCCCGCCGGGTCAAATCCGTCTTCTTTTACCTCTGCACCCATCCCTTCGGGATCCTCGGGGCCGTGGATACAATCAACGGGACAAACATCCACACAAGCCGTATCACAGGTACCAACACATGGTTCTGCAATAATATATGTCATTTTAATTTCCTTTCAATTAATCAAATAGTGATAAATATTTTCTTCCGCACGCTTTATATGACTAATAACTTAACTTTTTGAAAAAATAAATTCAATACTGTACTGTTAACCGTTTTTGTTCAACAATTAATTTAAACTCAAATAAATGTATGAAAAATTACCTTGTTTTTCTAAAAGGTAAAAAGCCTTTTATATCCTAAGTTAAATCATACAGATAATGAAAAATACTCCAACATTATCTTCAAAAAAAAACATCATGCTCCTCTGGGGGGCCCAAATGATCTCAGCATCCGGAGATGCAATCTACCAGCTAGCCCTGTTGTGGCTCGTGCTTGATATCACCGGATCTTCCGTTTTAACAGGACTAGTAGCTATGAGTGCCCACCTTCCAGCGATTCTATTTGGACTTTATGCCGGGGTGCTTTCAGACAGATTCAACCGTTTTCATCTCATGGTTTTTGCACACGCCAGCCAAGCAATTACTGTAATGATAGTCCCAATTGTGTTGTTTTATGGCATAAAACACATCATGCTGCTTGGTTTGCTGGCTTTTATCCGCAACAGTTTTGGGACTCTTTTTCCTCCTGCATTTAATGCCTTTGTTGCAGAAAATTTTTCAAAAAATAAATTGGTTAAAGTGAATTCTTTACTCACGTCCAGTGGATATCTTGCTTTCTTGTTGGGACCAGCTTTAGCGGGAATTCTCCTGGGAATTCTAACCCTCAGGGATCTCTTCATTTTTGATGCATTGTCTTTTTTAATAGCTATGCTTTTATTGCTCATGATCACTTTACCCCGCTCTGTCTCCAAAAAAAAGAAATCTCACGCTACCATTCAGGATCTTCTCTCCGGGTTTGGTTACCTTCGAAAGCATCCTGCCATAGGCTATCTCCTTGCTCTTACAACTATAAATAATCTATTTATCATGGGACCGGCAATAGTGGGGATGCCAATCCTAGTAAAAACGCATTTAGGTGGAACAATCACGGACTTTGCGTTCGTCGAGGCCGGCATGGCCCTGGGGATGCTTATTAGCGCTTTTACAATTTACCGCATTTCTAATCGCCTGAGTATTGGGAAACTATTATTTGCAGGAATGATTTGGGACGGAATGACATATTTCTTGTTTTTCTGGGTTCCTTCCATTCCGGTTGCTATCATGCTGATAATCTTTCATGGTATGGGAATCCCCACTATTACAATTTCACGCACCGTAATCATCCAGCGGTACACGCCTGCAAATTACCATGGTCGGCTTTTTGCCATGGTACACCTTGGAGTCGTGGGCATGACATCCCTGTCTGCCGGGCTTGTAGGATTCTTGAGTATGGTTATTCCTATCCACGAAATATTCTTTTTCTTTGGAATAGGAGGAGCGTTGTGTGGAATTGTTGGTATTTTGATTCCTAAATTGAGAGCATTGAAATAATGGACACACCGCAAATAAAAAAGAACCTTTTTCTAGTTATTGATCAGGGTACGTCTTCTACAAAATCATTTCTTTTTGATTCTCAGGGAGTTTTACTGCTTTCAGATAAAATAAAACATTCCCTGAATAACCCCGCACCATATCATGTAGAGTGTGATCCATTGCCCATATTAAATGCGTGTAAATCATTCATTGAACA
>CAJXJG010000096.1 GCA_913054425.1 uncultured Fidelibacterota bacterium | reverse complement strand
AGGCTACCCAAATGCATTAACATGGCCCCATCACCATCAATACACACTACCTGCCGATGAGGTTTGGTTAGGGCAATTCCCAAAGCAATAGCAGAGCAATGACCCATAGACCCCACAGTTAGAAAGTCCTGTTCATGTGACTGATTATTCTTTTCGCGAATCTCAAAAATTTCTCTTGATGTTTTTCCCGTAGTAACAACAACAATGGTATCGGAATCAAGATTATCTAAAATAATTTCTAAGGCTTCTTCCCGCACCATGCGCTGATCATCAACTTTTTGAATTTCCTTACCGTATTTTTCGAATGATCCTTTTTTGATCAAGAGGACGGCCGGCCTCCTTTCACTTTTTGCTTTTTCAACTGCTGTGGATATTTTTATCGCAAAATTATCATCGTCTTTTGATATTATTTCAAAGGGTATATCCATCGTTTCAAGGAGCTCTAATTGAATTTTTCCCTGTTTCACATGCTGTGGTTCATCCTTTACTCCCGGCTCACCCCGCCAGCCAATCATTATTAGCATGGGAATAGAATACACACCAGGGTCACAGAGGGATAATAGTGGGTTGATTGCGTTGCCCAACCCAGAATTTTGCATATACACCAAAGGTAATGCTTTACTTGCTAGATAATAACCGGCAGCCAATGCAACAGCATTGCCTTCATTCGCTGTAATGATATGCTTGTCTTTGGAAATTCGATCATCAATGCATAAACAAAATTCTTTTAAAAGAGAGTCAGGAACTCCTGTAAAGAATTCAACACCGTGACTCGCTAACTGATCATAAAAATCAGCCGGTTTAATCGCCATCAATTAACCCCGGGAATCAAGGTAATAATATCTTTAATGGACATGCAGTATTTGTCTGACGCTTCTTTAGATCGCGAATTTTCCAGTATAGATTGGGCTGAATTTATCATTGAAGGGTAAGCAGAACGTAATAAATGGTTGGCGTAAATTATCACATTAACACCTAAATCTTGTAATTCAGATTCAGTCATATGGGAATAAGTTGAAGGCACTACAATAAGAGGGACTTTCGTTTCAAATTTTTGGAAATATCTACAGAATTCGATGATTTCTTTTCCATCTTTTTCCTTGCTATGAATCATAATTCCATCTGCCCCTGCGGCTATATATGCTTCAGCTCTTTTCACGGCATCAGCCATTCCTTTTTTCAATATCAAACTTTCCACGCGGGCAATAATCATAAAGTCTGTCGTAACCTGGGACTGCTTTCCTTCATGAATTTTTTGGGAAAAATGCTCAATTGAATCCTGTTTTTGGGGAACGGTCGTTCCAAAAAGTGAATTACGTTTATCACCAATTTTATCTTCAATAATAATGGCCGAAACACCTAGTCTTTCCAGTGTTTTAACCCTGAATTTGAAATGATCAATCCGGCCACCGG
Source organism: uncultured Fidelibacterota bacterium (assembly GCA_913054425.1). Taxonomy (GTDB): domain Bacteria; phylum Fidelibacterota; class Marinisomatia; order Marinisomatales; family UBA8229; genus UBA8229. The sequence goes on along the minus strand of CAJXJG010000096.1, from coordinate 5,377 downwards.
TATCACCATCCACGATCATGGGTTTTGTTGTAACCTCTAATATTTCTTCAATGGTTGAAAACCGGGAAGAAAAATCAACCAGTTCAGTATCAGGTTTCCCTTTTGCAGTTGAATCTGTTAAACTGCTTTCCCAAATACCGTCAAATTCAATTTTTTGTCCATCTTTTTCTATGCTGGTTTTTTCTACAATAAGCCCCGTTAATCCATTGTGCGCTTCCAAAATCCGAACAATTGGCTTTGCATCAATCAACCGGCGCAATGTTTTCATCCGTTTCCCGGGTGTTATACCCTGTGCTTTCACAGCAGCGATCAAATCAGTTGAAGAAATTCCTTCAGTGTATTTTGGTTCTACTAGCTTCCCGCCCCATTCAGCCAGAGTTTCTATCACACGCTGTCGAACTTCTCTTTGAACACCGGTTTTCCAGTCATCACCATGGACAACATAATCAGGCCTTATTTCATTTAAATTTGGAACATAATCCAGAGTTGTTTGAGGGATAACTTTTTCTACGCCCTTCAAATTTTCAACGATCAGTTTACGTTCCGCAAAGGCAATCAATGGTAAGCGTTTGTAGCTGGCGATAGCTTCATCGGTCAACAAACCAATGATCACTTTACCCAAATTCCTGCCTTCAGCAATAATGTTTAAATGGCCCTGATGAATCAGGTCTGCAGATAAACCTATATAAACTTTTTTTAATTTTTTATTTCCCGTCATAATTATTTTAACTTAGTGTAATTAATCAAAACCCTTTTTCAGCAATGGAACCGTCGTGTAGTCCAGCATCATAATTGCTCTCCGGAATTTGCCAATTACCATAACGTAGAGAAAGATATTCTTCTACATTATTAGGAATATTAATTGTACGACCCTCCCACTTGATTGTATCCAATGTATCGTAAAATTTTCTGTCTATATGCTTCAATGCATTACTATCCACCCAGCGATATTTATCCTGCACGGGATATACGCAAAACAAATCCACATGAAAATTGATCTGTCTTATTTTTTCCCAGGGAGTTTTCACTTTTATCACACGCATATCTCCTGGAATCCAGGGAGATCGGATTCTCCTTCTTTTAATCAAGTAATTTGGAAAAAAATCCAAACGCAGTTTCATGATTTCATCGGCAGAATCTGCCGGTATTCCGAGGTCTGCATCGTAGTCCCAGGGGATTAAATCACCATCGCGTAGGATTCCCAGAAGTGTCCCAGCCTCCAGCCAGTATTTGAACCTTTTTTCATTTAAAATATCGATTGTTTTCAACAGCATATTTTTCATGCGCTGGTGATAATTCCCCTTCTGGAGCTGGATTCTTTCCAGGGGGGTAGCATTGATCACTTTTTTAAAGGATATCTTTTCTAAAGCTGAATCATTCACAATCGTACTGTCATCAATGCTATTGATCCATTTTGAGTCTTGATTTTTCCAATGAATACCAAAGCGAACAGCTAAATACTCTTCAACATGACTTGGGATTGGAAATGATTGACCATGGATTTGAATTTCATCCAATTTGTCGTAATACTTGCCATTAATATTTTTGCAGCTGCGTTTATCAACCCAGCGATAATGATTATCCACTTTATATTTGGGTGTTATAAAAATTTTGAATGCATTTTGCCTGTTCTTCCAACGGCTTAATACAGCAAGCCGACAAAATTCATTTTCTATCCAATTTCGTCCCGAAAAGTCCGGTATCATTTGGGAACGATAATTCATTCCAAGTGCTGACACTATTTTTCTAAGTTTTGAAAAATGCTCTCCATAAATGCTAATACTTATATTTTCATTATCAAGCAAGGGTAAACCAAGTTTAATCCCCATTAAACCCAATAATGATTTGGTGTCTACCCAAAATGGAATACTACTTTTGGATAATAATGCAACTGTTTTAAAAAAGAGATTCGTTTGAAATTGATTTTTTATTCCCGACATTAAATTTTAAATGAAAAACTTAAATAATTATTATTAATTAAATTGGATATTATAGAGGTGACGATACAATCCATCTTCTTGAATTAAAGTATTATGTGTCCCTCTTTCAATAATTTCACCCTTTTCCAGTACAACAATATCATCTGCATTTTTTACTGTTGAAAGCCTGTGTGCAATCACCAGGACCGTCCTGTCTTTCATAAGCTGGTCGATTGCGTGCTGGACTAACTTTTCAGATTCAGAATCCAGGGAAGAGGTTGCTTCGTCCAAAATAAGAAGGGGGGGGTTTTTGATTATTGCCCTGGCAATGGATAATCGCTGTTTTTGTCCACCCGATAATTTAACCCCTCGTTCTCCAATGACAGTGTCTAACCCCTCGGGTAAAGAATCTATAAATTCCATTGCATTTGCTGATTTTGCAGCAAAAATAATATCGTTATCTTTTGTTTCGGGCTGTCCATAAGAGATATTATATCTTACGGTATCATTGAATAAAACAACCTCCTGGCTGACAATCCCCATCATCCTGCGTAAACTTTCCAATTTAATTTCCCTGATATCTTCCCCATCAATTTTCACCGATCCTGAAGTGGTATCGTAAAAACGGGGGATTAAATCAGCAACAGTAGATTTTCCCGATCCGCTGGCCCCTACCAGTGCGACAACCGATCCTTTAGGAATTGAAAAAGATACATTTTTCAACACAGGCACAGAATCCTTACCATAATCAAATGAAACACTGTCAAATCTGATTTCTTCAGAAAATGATTTGATTTCCTTTGCATTTGGTTTATCATTTATTTCAGGGTTTGAATCTAGAATTATGAAAACACGATCTGCTGCGGCTAAACTATTTTGAATTGTAATGTTAACTGTCCCCAGAGTTTTAATGGGGGCAAGCATTGCGAACAACATTAAAATAAATCGTAAAAAATCCTCAGAAGTAAGGGTTTCCGTCTGGATTACCTGCATACCACCATACCAAAGTAAAACTACTCCAATAATAACACCGATGATTTCATTAATGGGAGTAGCCAAATTTTTCAGCTTTGCCCTTCGAAATAACAAACGAAAGTAGCGTTTTCCTTCTGATTCAAACTTTTTGATTTCATAGCGTTTGGTAGCAAAAGCCTTTATCACTCTGATTGAGTATAACACCTCAGTCAAAATATGCATGATGGAAGCAATTTTTTCCTGAATTCTTTTTGATTTCCGCCGAATACTCACACCAATGCTGATATAGAGGAAACCTGCCAGGGGAAGTGTCATTAATGCTACAAGAGAGAGTTTCCAATCTATGATAAACAGGCTTACTCCAAAAAAAAGGATGTTTATCGGTTCCACCAGAATTTTCTGAAATGTTGTTGTAAAAGCATTCTGCATAACATTCACATCATTCATCATCACTGAAGCTAACTCGCCGGATTTCTTCCTGTTAAAATAACTCATAGAAAGAGTATGAATATGCCTGTAGAGCTTATTTCGAATTCGTACAATTAGAGAAAACTGCACATAAGAAACCAAAACATTCTTTATATAGAGAAAAATATTCTTGAATAAAAATACACCAAAAATAATCAAGCAAAGCTGCCTTAAAGAAGCTAACTGAGAATCTTGAAGAATAAGTTGATTAGCAATATATTTAAGGCGTTCATTCAGTGTTAATTGGTCTGTCTGGGCCCAGGATAATTGTTCCCTGGAGATGGAATCAAAATCTGTGAGAATATTATTGATTAGAGAAGCCGTCAACCAGATAGAGAGAACGTTTAGTATAACAAAAATCAAAGCAGCCGCAGAGGATGCCAACAGGTAGGGCCAATAACGCAAAACCAGTTTTGCCAATCTTTTATATACGGGGGTTTTCATAAAATTTCGTGAGAATTACAGTTTTTAAAATTCAATCAAATTTGCACGATAGAAACAGAGACAATAATTGTTATTCTGATCTACTGCAACGCAGCAGATAATTGAAAATTTCCTGCCTCTTTCTGTTAACACACAATAATAGCAAAATCCAATAATTCTATTTAATATTAGAACATACGGAAAATGAAAAGTAAAAACAAACAAGTGATTGTTGTAGGTGACCGCGTATTAATTCGGTCAGATGAGGGTGAAAAAAAATCTGCCGCGGGGTTATATCTGCCTGCAAGTGTTCTTGAAAAGCAGGATGTACGGGGTGGAGTTGTTGTCGAAGTTGGTCCTGGAATTCCATTGGGAAATCCTGATGAAAATATAGAAGAACCCTGGCGGCAAAAGGATAAGAAAGTAAATTATATTCCGCCACAGGCAGAATTAGGAGACTATGCTTTATTTCTGAATAAAGCCGCGATTGAAATAAAAGTAGAAGATCAAGCATTTTTGATAGTACCACAATCCGCAATCCTTGTACTCATCAGGGATGACCTTCAAGGCCTTGCTGATTAACTCCCGTTCATCAAAGCATGAAAAATGACTAAAGCCGGAATTTATATTCACATCCCTTTTTGCAAAATCAAATGCATGTATTGCGATTTTTACTCCATTACTGAAAGGGAACAGGATGCGGATAGATTTGTAACAGCGCTATGCAATGAAATCTCACAGTCATTTTTGGATGAATATCCCTGGATATTTGACACGTTATTTATCGGTGGGGGGACTCCCTCACTCCTCAATGGAAATCAACTTGAATCCATTTTAACAACGGTGTCAAAAAAAGTCCCCTTTTCCAATTTGATTGAAAAAACTATAGAAATTAATCCGGGGGAAGCTTCATTGGAAAAATTGACTGATTTCTATTCTTTAGGGATGAACCGAGTCTCCATGGGGGTTCAAACTCTGGAGGAAGAATTATTAACCTTTCTGACTCGATCCCACTCAGTCAAACAGGTAATCGAAACATTCGATCATTCCCGCACAGCGGGATTTAAAAATTTAAACTGTGACTTGATTTACGGGATTCCGGGACAAACACCGAATATTTGGAAGCGGGATATGAACCGAATAATTGAATTGAATCCCGAACATATTTCTGCTTATTCCTTAACGGTTGAAAAAGGGACGGAACTTTTTCAGATGGTAAAATCCAATGAGGTGACCATGCCTTGCAATAGTGAAAGTGCGGATTTGTTTACACTGACAAGGTCCTTTTTATCATACCATCAATACATCCCCTATGAAATATCTAATTTCTCCAAACCAGGAAAAGAATGCAGGCATAATCTCCATTATTGGAATATTGATCCCTACATTGGTTTCGGTCCTTCTGCACACAGCTTTGATGGCAACCAAAGGTGGAATAATGCTCGTTCACTGGATCAATACATGAAAAAATTGGATGAGAAATTATCTCCGGTTTCTTCATCTGAAACCTTGACTCCAACACAGAAATTAAATGAAAAGATCGGTTTCGGTTTACGTTTAAATGAAGGGATTGATATAAGCAATTTTTCGGA
>CAJXJG010000095.1 GCA_913054425.1 uncultured Fidelibacterota bacterium | reverse complement strand
ATATCCATGTACCAGCCAATTGCTTTTACATCTTTAAATTTGCCGTTCTGTTTCACGGGGCTTCCCTCTTTATTGCGGACAATTTCCCCATCAAGTAAATTTTTTGATACAGGATGGGGAATGCGTTTGGATCTTCCCTTCTCCCTGAGCTCGAAGGCAATGTCAGTCGCCAGACGTGTATCCCTGGTATTCAAATTGATGTTGTAGGCAATAAGAAACTCCCTGCATCCTATAGCTGTGGCGCCGGCTCTGGAATTGAACTTAGCTGGACCAAAATCAGGTTTCCATTCTGGTTTCTGCAGCTTTTCCGATAAGGCTTCATATTCCCCTTCTCGAATATCTGGCAAATTCTTCCGTTCTTTTTTTTGTGCAGAATATTCATAAAGATAAACAGGGATTCCCAACTCTTTCCCTACGCGACGACCAACTCGTTTGGTCAGTTCCACACAATCTTCAATGGTCACATTACTTATAGGTACGAAAGGACATACATCCGTGGCTCCCATCCGTGGATGTGCACCCTTTTGCCGGCGCATATCGATAACTTCCGCTGCTTTTTGAATTCCTTTGAATGCAGCTTCTTCTACAGCTTCGGCGGGTCCCACAAAAGTTACGACCGTACGGTTTGTATCCTGACCAGGGTCTACATCCAAGAGAGTAATATCCTTCACCGCTGTGATGGCATCTGTGATCTGTGCGATCTTGCCTTGATCTCGGCCTTCGCTAAAATTTGGTACACATTCTACTAACGCAGACATTATTTCTATCCTTCCAAAGCTATCGTTTTCAGATAGTACATAACATACAGAACGAGTAAAAACATTATTCCTGACCAAACCAAGGAACGGCTTTTTGCCAGCCTGCTGGGAAGCATCCTACGAAAATATCTATTCTCTTTCAAAGGGTCATTCCTGAAAACAGGAACATGAACATTTTCACCAAGGGTCCCATGATCATCCAGATGACTGAAAACCCAGTGAAGTATCCAACTAAGATAATCCCGAATAATACTTGCGGTCCATAAGCTTGAAGTTTCATTACCAGGTTCGGATTGCGATTCAACATATATCCGGAAAAAATCTGTGAACCATCCAAAGGTGGGATTGGGATCAAATTAAAAACTGCCAGGGCGATATTAATCTGAGTGAAAAAAATCAGCGTCAGAAAAATCACTTCATTAAACAAGGACGATCCTATTAATATGCGGAGCAGGACACCCCCGATCAACGCCAATAACAAATTGGATGCCGGGCCCGCAAAAGCAATTTTCATCATATCCGTTCGTGGATTGACTAAATTCCCTCCATTCACCGGTACTGGTTTTGCCCAGCCAAATCCTGCAAAGTACAACATAAGAGCACCCATTAGATCGAGGTGAGCCAGCGGATTCAGAGTCAACCGTCCCTGGTCCTTAGCAGTTGGGTCACCAAGACGATTAGCCATCCAGCCGTGGGCAAACTCATGGAAACTTAAAGCAAATACCAAAACAGGAATGAGTATAGCCTGTACAGAGGGATCTAAACTGTAGATTCCCATTTATAAATTTTCCTCTTTATTGTTTTTCCTTTTTCTCAAATGGATGAAACGTTCGATGAACTTCTTTCAAGTGTTCTCTATCCAGGTGAGTATATATTTGGGTCGTAGAAATATCTACATGACCCAACATTTCCTGTACAGAACGAAGATCGGCTCCCCTTTCCAAAAGGTGAGTGGCAAATGAGTGTCTAAATGTATGGGGACTTACTTTTCTCTTGATTCCAGAAACTTTAACCCATTTGTTAAAAATGATGTTCACCGCCATACGTGTTAACGGTCGTCCATTTCTGCTGAGGAATATTTTCCCAAGATTTCTGTCCTTTCTTGCTAAGGCTGGTCTTTCATATTTCAGGTAATTATTCATGCATTCCCGCGCCAGGGAACCTATAGGTACTAGGCGTTCTTTGTTTCCTTTTCCGGTAACTCGAATCATTTCCGATTCCAAAAATAAATCTATCATTCTTAAATCGCACAATTCACTCACCCTCACTCCAGCTGAATAAAGGATTTCCAAAATTGCCAGGTCACGCCTTCCGAGTGGTTTAGCAGTATCAACAACGCCAAGTATTTTATTGACTTCTTCTACTGCTAAGACTACTGGCAGCTTTCGGGAGGGCTTGGGTGCATCCAGCAATTGAGATGGGTTTTTCTGAACGAACTGTTCCTCTGACAAAAAAGAGTGATAAGACCTAATAGAGGAAAATATTCTTGTTATACTCGCCGGTGCTAAATCAGCATCATTGAGAACACGGATAAATCCACGAATTTGCTTCTGATTCACTCCCTCCAGACTATTGATTTTCTCTTCCTCTTTCAAAAAATGTAAGTACCGGTTTACGTCCCGTTCATAAGCTTCAATTGAATGAGGCGATAAATTTTTTTCTACTCGAAGCATGTTTATATAATCAGCCAGATATGTTTTCATAACAACTCAAACCAAAATTCATCTCATCTGATTGAATTTTCAACTAACTCGCAAAGGATATGACCCACGGTAATATGCCCTTCCTGAATTCGCTGAGTATCATCACTGGGAATTCGGATTGTCACTGACCCACTGTTTTTTAATAATCCACCGGATTTCCCCGTTAAAACAATAGTGCGAATGTCCATATCATCGGCACACTTGACAGCTTCTAATACATTTTTAGAATTTCCACTGGTAGAGAGCGCAACTAAAACATCTCCGGCTTCTCCCAGAGCTTCTACCTGCCGGGAAAAAACTGTTTCAAAATCAGAATCATTCGTCCAGGCTGTTAAAAGCGAAGAATCTGTTGTCAGCGAAACCGATGCAATTGCTTTACGATCATGAGATCGAAGTCCTCCAACCAATTCAGTTGAAAGGTGTTGGCACTGAGCTGCGCTTCCTCCATTGCCACACCATAGAATTTTCTTCTTTTTCTGTACTGTTCCAATCATCAAATCTGCTGCAGCTTCAATATCGGTCAGGCAAAATTCAATAATCGCCTGTTTCGTTTCAGCACTTTCAGCCAACTGTCTTTTAATATTTTCCATTTTTGTCATCATTATTCCTTTACATGAGTTGCACTTGCAATCTCTTTCATCAGTACAAAACTATCAGATGTTTCCAGCACTGTTCCGGTTACGATAAAACTGGCACCTGCATTTACCCGTTTTTCAGCATCTTCCGGTGTCCTGATCCCGCCACCTACAATTAAAGGAATGTCCACTTTTTCAGATACCGTTTGAATAGTTTCCGTTGGAACCGGGGTTTGGGCTCCGCTGCCGGCTTCCAAATAAACAAGTTTCATACCCAGATACTTAGCTGCTAAAGCATGAGCTTCTGTTATATCAGTACGATTCAACGGAATGGGATGTGATGTACTCATAAATTCCACAGTGGATTTTCCACCTCCATCATGTAAAAGATAACCAGTAGGAATCGTTTCAAGCTTCAAATCCCTGATAATTGGCGCTGACACTACCTGCTCACCAATTAGATATTGGGGATTCCGTCCGGAAAGCAGAGACATGAAAAGGATGGCATCATAATGTTCATTCAGTTGGTTCGCACCGCCGGAGAAAAATATAACTGGAACATCGGAAAGTACTTTTATCTTTGCCACCCTTTCGTGGAACTTCCCATCCATCATTAGACTTCCGCCGATGAAAATTGCATCCGCACCAGAATTATTTACAATATCTACATAGGTTTCGAATGACCCGTCATTTTTTCGGTCCGGATCGATCAGAACAATATGTCCAGCTCCTTTTCTTTCGCAAGTCTCTAACAAATATTGGTAAATACTTTTCATCTAACTCAGTAATAACTCATATTCTTCCGGAGACAATAATCCATCACTAACCGCATGTTCTGTTACCTCAATCTTCACCAGCCACCCGTCTCCATAAGGATCCGAATTAATGACCTCTGGGGAATTTTCAATATTATGATTCACCTCAATTATTTTTCCTTCCACCGGGGAGAAAATGTCCGCAACTGTTTTAACAGCTTCTATGGTCCCGAAGGGATCATCTTTTTTGACTTCATCACCAATATCAGGAAATTCTACAAAAATTATATCTCCCAACTCTCCCTGGGCAAAATCAGTAATTCCAATTGTTAAAATATTTTCATCAACCTGAATCCATTCATGTTCTTTCGTGTATACTAAATCTTGAGGAATATTCACTCCTGCTCCTTATCCATCTTTACCTTTCCAATTGTTCCATTTGAGCTGTATTCAAATGTTTCCAAAAAACTCGTATCAAAGTTTCCTTTTTTAAAATCTTTATCACGCATGATTGCTTCATGGAATGGAATAGTTGTTTTTGGTCCTTCAATTATGCACTCTTCCAGAGCGCGCTGCATCCTGTTAATAGCACCGTCCCGGTTACTTGCCTGAACAATCAGTTTTCCAATCATAGAATCATAATAGGTTGGAATTTCATATCCCGCATAGGAATGTGTATCCACTCGAACTCCTTTTCCTCCGGGCATATGAAAACTGGTAATTGTTCCTGGAGATGGAATAAAATTTCTGTCAGGATCTTCCGCATTAATCCTGCATTCGATGGCATGACCGCGAAGCTGTACAGTATCCAAATAAGCAGGATACCTCTCACCGACATGCATACGAATCTGCTGTTTTATCAGGTCTGCCCCTGTCACCATCTCTGTTACTGTATGTTCAACCTGAATCCGCGTGTTCATTTCCATGAAGAAAAAATCTTTATTACTATCTAAAATAAACTCTATTGTTCCGACACCAATATATCCAATTTTTTTTGCACCATGGATAGCAGCATCACCCATTCGTTTTCTTAGTTCCTCATCAACAACTGCTGATGGAGATTCTTCCACTAACTTTTGATGGCGCCGTTGAATAGAGCATTCCCGCTCACCAAGGTGAGCGACGTTTCCATGAGTATCCCCAATGATTTGAATCTCAATATGACGTGGTTTTTCAATAAATTTCTCAAGATATAAATCGCCGTTCCCAAAGGATGTAATGGCTTCAGTTTGGGCCGCGGTATACAATTTTTCCATTTCATCACGGTTTTCTACCTTCCGTATTCCTTTTCCCCCACCGCCAGCCGTAGCTTTCAGCATAACAGGGTATACAACTTCTTCTGCTAATTTCAGTGCTTCCGAAGGGCTGGAAAGTAAACTGTTACTGCCCGGAATGACAGGCACCCCTGCATTCCTCATGGTACATTTGGCTTGTGCTTTATCTCCCATTGAATTTATTATTTCCGGTGTAGGACCAATAAACACAAATCCATTATCATGACAAATTCTCGAAAAATCTGCACTTTCCGCTAGAAACCCATATCCAGGATGAATGGCATCAGAATTTGTAATTTCTCCAGCAGCAATAATTCGGGGAATATTTAAATAACTTTCTGCGCTGGGGCCGGGGCCAATACATACGGCTTCATTAGCGAATTTCACATGAAGGGAAAGTTTATCCGCTGTTGAATAAACAGCTACTGTCTTTATTCCCAATTCATGACAAGCTCGAATAATCCGCAGGGCAATCTCACCCCGGTTCGCAATCAGTATTTTATTAAACATCCAGACTCAAGATGAAGGGTTAATGATAAAAAGTGGTTGGTCATATTCCACCGCTGCTCCATTCTTTACTAAGACACTTTGAATAACCCCGCCGGACTCAACTTCAATCTCGTTCATAATCTTCATCGCTTCAATAATACACAGAGTGTCTCCTTTAACTACTCGATCACCTTCTTTTACAAAAGGATCTTTATCCGGTGTTGGAGACCGATAGAAAGTTCCAGGCATGGGTGAAAGCACCTCAATTCCATCTTTCGGCAGGTTTCGGGACACTTCAGAATTGGGTTCAGAACCATCAGATGAAATTGATGTTTCCACACGTACAATCCTATCTGAATTAAGATCATCCGGTAATACTTCTGGCGGGTTTTTGACCACACGAAACCGACGGCCCCAAAAGGTCAGGTCTATCTCATTCACTTTAGAATTTTCTAACAAATAAATGATTTCTTTTATTTTATCCTGCCACATAAGTCTCCCCTGGTATTTTTTTTCACTAATTTAATTAGAATTATTTCGCTCGTTCTATATACTGACCAGTGCGGGTATCAATTTTTAATTTGTCTTCAGAACTGACAAACAAAGGTACCTGAATTATAAGTCCAGTTTCCAAAGTTGCTGGTTTTGTAGCACCTGTTGCTGTATTTCCCTTAAATCCAGGCTCTGTGTTTGTAACCTGCAATACAACATGGGCAGGAATGCGAACATTCAATATTTCCTGACCATCAAATAACAGATCTACATTCATCCCGGCTACCAAATAATTCTGTTTCTGATTAATTATTGAATCAGAAACAGATATCTGGTCATAAGTTTTATTATCCATAAAAATAAAAAAATCACCATCATTATACAAGTATTGCATCGGCTTTACTTCAACACGTATAATTTCTATCCGGGCGCCGGCATTGAAGGTTTCATCAATGATTTTACCAGTCTGAATATCCTTCAATTTCGTTCGGACAAAAGCCCCTCCCTTTCCAGGTTTTACATGTTGGAATTCCAAAACTTTCATTCTTTTCGCTTTATGAAGAAGCACTACGTTATTTCGAATCTCTGCTGTTGTTCCCAAAATTATCCCTAATTTTTTACAATAATTTACTGATTGCCGATAAGAATTCAAATTTACGAATTCTCGTTACATCCTTTTTATTTTTTGTTTCAATTCTCACGAAATCCCTATTTGAATTTTTCTCCAGTAATTGTTTGTCAAAGTAACAAATTGTTTTGACCATTCTAAATCATTTTCCCTTTTATTTTCTTCAGGAATCTGTTTCGCATATTTAATAAGGTCAGATCGTTTCAGT
>CAJXJG010000094.1 GCA_913054425.1 uncultured Fidelibacterota bacterium | reverse complement strand
ATGATAAAACAAGTTTATTACGATTAGTATATTACAATCCAGATTATATGGTTCAAACTAAGGAGGTGGAACAGGAACCATATCCGTCCATCTTTGATTTGTATTAACCAAAAATGAAATTAGTTTAAATCAATCACTTCTGGAATTGAATTTTAACCTATATTTTATTTGGATTAAATATTTTTGATGAGTATAAATTTTGACAATAAGGATAGTCGCCTGGATTATCTGCATGAAAAGATGGATGATCTATTATTTGGAATCAATGAATTTTACGGTAAGGCTTTATATGATGAGTTGATATTAAGATTGAAAAACACTATTGTTGATTTTAACGAAGAGGTTCACGGCATGACCGATCAATTGAAATCATCAACGGATAAAAGATCACAATTAATAGAAAAAATAAAGTTATTTATTGATGATGGTGATGAAGATCAAATAACCAATGAAGAACAAGAAACTGAACCAGTTTCCCGTAAACTCACTGAATGGGAAAAGCGTTTGGAATCTTTAGAAAATAACAGGTAGAAAACTAATGAGTATTAAAGATAAAATCATTTTCATCGTAATATTTATATTGATTGTCGGTGGTGCATATATCCAGTTTAGTTATTTCCAGATTATGGATAGAATGGATGTGTTAGAGGAGGAACAAATCAAGCATGTAGTTGAGGTAAATAAAGAGTTTAGAGAGGATTTAAGAAAATTAACTTTACAATTTACAGGCCGGGGAAAACACTTACGAAGAGCTCAGGAAGATATAATTGCTAATACGAAGTTAATTCATTCTACAGCTGATTCATTAAGCGGCTTAATTGAAGATGTAGCATTTGATTTAACTGAATTAGATAGGGAGGTGCAAAAACGTTTCTACTCAATTGAAGAGGATATCAGTGATTTGGAAGACGATTTCAAAAGTGAACGGAGAAAAAATTCACGGAAATTATCTGACATAGATCAATCAATCACAGCCTTACAGAATGATCTGAAAGAAATTGAAAACTTAAACCTGATTCAAAAGGAAAAAGCAAAAGCTGAAAAGGATAAAAAATAGTCTGTATTACATTTATAAGAATGGCTGTTTACAACAATTTTCGATGTTTATAAAACTTTAGATTGTTGACCCATTTTTAACTTAAAGCAAGACTTTATATCATATGAGTATAATCTTAAAATTGTGTTGGTTATATCCTATGATCACTGAGAGAAAAATTACTATATAGAAAAAAATGGGGTAGACTTCACAATGACCTCGGACAAAGTGAAGGTCTACCCCCTTCCACATACCAAAGGTACCAAACTAGCACCTTCATAGCATAAAGTAATAGTTTAAGAAAGTAAAATGCAATCATTATTTTTTATATGACTCCCAATTTCTTTTTATTGTTTTTCCCATTGAACAATAATCCAGGTTTTAAAGAGATTTCCATTTAAAGCCGTTTTCTTTAATGAAATGAAAATGAAAACCAACTTAAAGTAACCTGTAAAGTCATTGTTCTAATCTTTCCTATATTAAAGTTATTGTTGCTTCTCAGAAAAGAAATAGTCAATGTAATTGATTATGTATTCGACTTTGACCTAGAGTTGGAAAATGTTCCGGAAAAGGAATTGGAGATTGTCTATGATCCAGAAGTGGAACGGAGAACAGGTTCTCATAGATTTGATTTCGGGTGTGGAAGATGATACGCTGGATATGGAAGAATTCAGGATAGACTTCATTCAAATTGAACAAAACTGTTCATCATGGAAAAACCCTGGAATCAGGTATGTATTTTTTTATACCATTTCTTCAGTCTGTCATTTATTTTCAGTAATTTCATTTCCTATTTAGATGAAAAATAAATTAATAAAGCAAATAAATTGATTATCTTTAAAATAACATTTTTTAAAAAGTTTTGATCCAATGTGGCCTGTAATTATTGATTTTGGCAATGTTTCTATTTTTGGAAAAGACATACACTTGGCGATCTATTCATATGGATTTATGCTGGTTGTTGCCTTTTATTCCTGTTACTTTCTTTTATCTAAAGATTTAAAACGTCTCGGCTATGAAAATAAACTTGCTTCGGATATTACTTTTTTCGCTGCGATAGGAGGAATTGTAGGCTCCAAAATATATTACCTGCTTGAAAATCTGGCCAGGGTAATAGAAGATCCTTTTGGCATGATTTTCAGCGGTTCCGGGCTGGTGTTTTTAGGGGGACTCATGGGTGGGACACTGGGTGTGACTTATGTGGTTCGAAAGAATCACCTCAACTGGTTAACATTCAGCGATATTGTAGCCCCATTGCTTATTCTTGGGTATGCTATTGGGCGACTCGGATGTTTTTTAGTGGGTGACGATTACGGACTGCCAACGAATATGCCCTGGGGAATGTCCTTTGAAAATGGTCTGCCTCCTACAACGTATTCTGTCATTGAACGGTTATATCCCTGGGTTGACCTGACAGGTTTTAGTCAGGGAGTTCTCAAAGTTCATCCAACTCAAATTATGGAGACCTGCATTGGATTCATTATTTTTCTTTTCCTCTGGAAAAAACGTACATCCATTTCTGTAGTCGGAAGTCTGTTTTTTACTTATCTTATTCTTGCAGGCGTAGAACGGTTTTTTATAGAGTTTATCCGCTTAAATTCAAAATATATTTTTATATTTTCCGGAGCCCAGGTTATTTCAGTTCTTATGATTATTATAGGAACATATTTTCTGATGAATCCGCCTAACGGAAATGTTCAAGAAACTGAATCCTGATACCTATTTTAAAGGTTTCCAAGACACCTCCTGGCTTACTCTGCGATGACATATGTTTTGAGAGAGGATAGGAATTTTCTTTAACGTTGGTTGAACCAATGAAATATTCCGAAGAATTCCAAAAAGGAGTAATTTATTCCATTATGTTCCATGTTGGAATTGGAAATTACTTTATTTTTCTGGATCTTCCTTCCTGTCTAATTGTATCAACCTCACCGAATGGAATCGCTCATTTGGAAGGAGGATTCTCATGAGGAAGGATATCATCAAATTGCTGGAAGAGCACCCTGAATATCGGTTCACCCAGCGAGAATTATTGAACCGACTTAACGTTCGATCGGAAAAAAGAAAAAAATTCCGACATATTCTGGACTCCCTTGTAAAAAAAGAAAAAATGGTAAGACTAAAGGGTAAAAAATATTCAATAGCTAAGAAAAAAAAGTTGATCCAGGGAAGGTTGAGTATTACTCAAAAAGGATTTGGATTTTTGATCACGGAAGCTAATCAACCTGATATTTTTATCAGCCGCCTGAATATTCGTGATGCCATTGACGGTGATAGTGTTCTTGTCCGGGTTCTCAATGGGTCAAAAAGAGATCGCCCCCGGGGAGTTGTTACTAATGTTCTTGAACGCAAAACAGAACGTTTTATCGGAACCGTTGTGCAAAGAGGAAAACAAGACTGGTTAACAATTACTCCTTTTACTCCGGAACGAAAAATTCTTATCCAGAAAAGTAAATCAAAATCCTATGGAGATGGGGAGGTTGTAGTTGCAGATGTACTCAACTGGGGAACAGCTGTTAATCCAATCCTGGTAAAAGTTGTTCAGGTGATCGGTGATGCAGCTGATGCTGGAAATGATTTTCATATTATTCTGGAGAAGTATGGCTATAAAGTTGATTTTCCTCCAAATGTGGAACATGCTGCTAGGAAGTGTAGTTTTGATCTCATTAAAAATGAGATTTCCAATCGGCAGGATTTACGATCTGTTCAATCGTTCACTATTGATCCTGAAACCGCAAAGGATTTTGATGATGCATTATCAATAGAAGAAACTGGAAACGAGATTAAGCTTGGTGTGCATATTGCAGATGTCAGCCATTTTGTTACCCAAGGATCTCCTCTTGATCTGGAAGCCTTCAACCGTAGCAATTCCGTTTATTTTAGCGAAGGTGTGGTTCATATGATTCCAGAATCTCTTTCCGGAGATCTTTGTTCCCTTAAACCCGATGAAGACAGATTGACAATAACAGCTCTTATTACCCTGGACAGGAGTTGGAATGTTACCCATTTTGATGTATTTCCTTCGGTTATTCGCAGTTGCTTTCGATTCACTTATAAAATGGTTCAGGAAATCCTAGATAAGCAAAAACCTCATTCACTCAAAACGGAAATAAAGCTATTGGAAACACTGAGTAAAAATCTCTTTAAAAAGCGAACGGAAATGGGAAGTATTGATTTTGATATCCCCGAACCAATATTTTCGCTTGGTAAAGAGGGTATTCCCCACGAGATACGACCCAGTGAACGTCTCCAAAGCCACAGGATTGTAGAAGAGTGCATGTTATTGGCCAATCGTCTGGTAGCGGAACGGTACGGAATAATAAATGGTACACCCGTACCTTTTGTTTATAGGACTCATAAAAAACCAAAAGCTGAGGCTATCACATCATTTCTTTTATTGTTAGAACGGATAGGATTTCCTTTAAAGAAAAAACATGATCCACACACATCCAGAGGTATGAGGGATATTCTTGAAGACGTGGAAGATTCTGCTTTTAAAAGCTTGATTGAATCAGTTGCCCTGCGTGCCATGTCCAAAGCAAATTATTCCGTAAATCGTAAAGGTCATTTTGGTTTAGCCTTCCCGCATTATACCCATTTTACTTCTCCTATTCGAAGGTACCCTGATCTGTTGGTACATAGACGAATTAAAGATATTCTTGAGAAAAAAACAGTAAGATCCAAACATTTAATCGAATTCCTTCGTTCTGCGCTAGAACAGGCCAATCAAATGGAGTTAAAAGCCCTTGATGCGGAAAGGGAATATATCAAGATCAAGCAGTTTCGTTGGCTGAATGAAAGAATAGGCGATTCATTTAATGGTATTATTTCCGGAGTGACACACTTTGGAATTTTTGTTGAATTGGAAGAATCTTTGGCAGAAGGTCTGATTCACATAGATAGCTTTGATGATGATGATTACATATTTGATGAAGATCATTACTGTTTGCGGGGTCGTAAAAACAAAAAGGAATACCGTTTAGGTGACGAAATATATGTGCGAGTGCTGGAAGTGATCATTGAACGCCAGAGAGCTAACTTCACTATTGAAAGTTAATGAGGTTATGATGATTCCAAGAAATATGGTATTCCTACTTTCAGTTTTGTTGATTATGACAAGTGGATGCAGTACAAAGCGTGAGTCCCTTGGTTCCGATAATGAAATTATTGTGATCGCATCAATTGAAGATCAGGAAGATATTCGTGACGTGCTGGAAATAATATTCTCCGACACACTGTACACGCCTGAACCGGAATCATTTTATAAAATTAAATTTGTTAATCCGAAAGGATTTAAAAATCTTAAACGTCAAACAAACCTTGCGGTTGCCTCAATTGGCGATGATTTGCTCAACCCGGGCACAAGATTGGTAAAAAATCTATTAGGTAAGGACAGGTATGAAGAAACAATACACGGAGGTGAACACTTTATTTTGACTAAAAATCAATTTGCTAACGGTCAGTTGTTCATGGTTTTAAGCGGACAATCCAAAGAAGATATAATTCAGGATGTACGGGGGAAGGCAAAATGGGTCAAATCCAGGTTCAATGAGAACTTTAACAGAAAGCAGAAAAAATTCCTTTTTGATCAAATGCGCAGAAAAGATGTGGAAGAGAAAATAATGAAAAAATATCAGTGGAGTCTTAAGATTCCCTGGGGATGGGAAATTATCAAGGAAAATCCTGACTCAAACTGGATCTGGCTGGGAAGGGAAATGCCCTACCAGTGGGTGTCAGTTCACTGGGAAGAAGGCCTGGCCGCACCTGATTCATTGAGTGCTGCAGATTTTGGATGGAATTTTCCTCAAAAATTTTATAGGCATATTCGGTATCATCCCTATCAATTTAAAATACAACAGACTGATTTCCTGCATTGGACTGGATGGAAAATCACCGGTATATGGGAATCTGCGGAAGAAGCCCAGGGAGGACCGTTTATCAGTTATATTTTTTTTGATGGAGTTACCGATAGAACATATCATTTAAATCTCCTGATATTTTATCCTGGAAATGATAAAAGCATTTTTTTACGACAATTGGATTTGATTGCTCATTCCTTTCATGTGAGGCCAGATTAATCATGAAGAAAAAAGTTCTCATCACAGGTGCCTTTGGGCAGTTGGGAAATGCCGTGTTAAAGAGATTTCAGGATGTTGAAATTTTAGCGACTGATATTTTTATTCCCCCACTCTCTTCGGGATCTTTTTCCATGGAGATTTTGGATGTGACGAAACCTGAGGATGTTGTGAAGGTTTTAAAACGTTTTCAACCTGATGTTGTTTTAAATCTTGCGGCGATGACAAATGTTGACGGATGTGAGGCTAATCCTGAAGTCGCTGAAAAGATTAATTCAGGCGGTGTACGAAATTTTCTTGAGGTATTTGGTGGAATGTTTATCCAAATTTCAAGCGACTATGTTTTTAACGGAAAAGCAGGGCCTTACGATGAAGAGGATATACCCGACCCAATCAATGTTTACGGTAGGACGAAACTTGATTCAGATAAGTTTGTTATGCAATACCAGAATTCATGGTGTATTGTTCGCACGAATGTGGTCTTTGATTATTCAAAATATTCGGATGCAAGTTTTGTGAAATGGGTCATTAATTCTCTGCAAAATAATAAGCAAATTCGGGTGGTACATGACCAGTGGAATAATCCAACCTGGACGTATGCGTTAGCGGACATACTTGGTGTTATCGTTGAAAAAGAATCAGTGGGGCTGTATCATTACGGAGGCGCTGAACAGATAAACAGACTTGAGTTTGCAAAGACAATTGCAAAAGTATTTCATCTTGATGATTCCCTCATAACACCGATTACTACTGAATCGCTAAACCAAATCGCTCCAAGACCGTTAAAATGTGGTTTGAAAACCCACCTGATCAAAAGCAAATTACAGGTTACAACTCTACCACTTGAA
>CAJXJG010000093.1 GCA_913054425.1 uncultured Fidelibacterota bacterium | reverse complement strand
ATAGCTATCCCCCTAAAAATTATAGATTTTTTTATTTTTCTTTTACCAGATGCAATATCTAGAATTAAATTATACACCAATACAAAGTGTTTAAAAGAAATTCAATATTGAAAGAATAGTAAAAATGAAAATCAAATTAGCAGCTATAATATATTTAACTGCAGGTCTAATAGCTCAAAATATTCACCATGGTAAAATTGTGTTTTCCAGCGCTAATCCGTTTTCCTTTAAAGATGTTATCACCGATTTAGATAATCAGGATGTACAAGAGGTGTTTGGGATTCTAAAATTGCCTGAAAACACATCCTGGGATGTCACTGTCAAATATCCGCTTGTTATAGGTGTTGCAGGCAGCCTTGGTTGGGGTGAGCAACATTTTGAATATTTGGAGATGTACAGGGAAATGGGGATAGCAACCTTTGAGCTTAACAGCTTTAAAAGCAGGGGTATTTCTTCTACCGTAGGTTCTCAAATCTCGGTTACAACTGCTATGATGGTTTTGGACAGTTACCGTGCATTTGAAGTTCTCAGTCAATATCCTCAAATAGATGCGGATAAAGTTGCAATCACCGGATGGAGCCTTGGAGGTGCCGTTACATTATTTTCATCATGGCTTCCACTAAAAAATGCCATTAACCAGGAACTTAAATTTACAGCCCATCTTGCATTTTATCCCCCCTGCTTCATAAAGCCTGCACTCCTTGAGTTTACAAATTCACCTATTCATATTCTCATTGGAGAACTTGATAACTGGACACCAGCTGATGCCTGTAAAGAATTGGTTCCCGATCTTCAAGGTGAAGGAGTTAACATTGGATTAACGGTGTATGAAAATTCCCATCATTCATTTGACAGGGAGGGTTCACTGATTTTTATTGAGAATGGATACAGTTTTACTGATTGCCGGTTGAAAATGAGAGCTGATGGAGCGGTAGTTATGAATTTTTTTAATTTTCCAATGACCACCCCTTTTTTACAAAAAATCGGGTTGTCATTTTGTGCAGAGCGGGGGGTCAATTATGGAGGAAATCCAGCAGCAAGAAAAAAAGCTTTTCAATTTGCCAGAGAATTCATGGGACAACATTTATTATCTGATAAATGAACATGTGCTCAGAGTAGTTTTGGATTTTCCAAAGAGGGAAACCGGTTAATTGGAACCTTTATGTAGGCTAGGATTTGATTACTTCTTTAAAAAGATTTTTTCTGCAGAATTATTAATTAAAAATTAAAAAGTGTGTAATAGTCTAAAAGACTTATCGAAATCTTCTTAAAACAGGGTAAAATAAATCAATTATACAATATCTTATTTCCTGTAAATATTTATGATTATTTACCCAGGCAATTTGTTTATTTTGATCTATTATAATTTTTAATTTTTTCTATGCTTCCATCTTTATTGTAAAAAGTCCACTCTCCGAGTAATTTATCATTACGGCAAATTCCTTCTAACTTTTTCTGTCCATTTTCAAACCAAAAGGTAAACGGACCATCCTTTAGACCTCCCTTAAAATTCCCTTCAATTTTCGTATTCCCGCTGGCCCACCAGACTGTCCAGGTTTGGTCTTTTTCCCCTGCATCGTGGAAATAATGACGTTTCTTCTGACCATTGTTGTGCCAGGCGATCCAGTCTCCGTCTTTTACCCCATCTGCGAAAAAACAATCGAGTTTCTTTTGCCCGTTTTCATACCAGAGAGTAAACTGACCGTCCTTTACGCTCTTCTTAAAATTCCCTTCAATTTTCGTATTACCGTTGGCCCACCAGACTGTCCATGTATGATATTTTTTCCCTTTCACATAGAAATAATGATGTTTTTTTTGTCCGTTTTCATACCAGACGATCCAGTTCCCGTCTTTTCCTCCGTCTTCATATAAATAATCAAGTTTCTTTTGTCCGTTTTCATACCATTCCAACCGACGTCCAGCAGGAATGCCGCTCGCATAATACATCTCTATTTTCTTATTGCCGTTATCGTACCATTCCAGCCTGTCCTGATCAAATTTCCCATTTATGTATTCATATTTTCCGTTCACATTTCCGCTGGGGTAGTAAATAGTCCATTCCCCGTATCTCCCATTTTGGGGTATGCCGGATGTTTCATGAACATTGCCTCCGTCACCTCTAAAGAACCGTCCTTTTGCATTTACAACACCGTCAGGATAATAATAAGTCCACATCCCATCCATCAACCCATCCTGATATGAACCTTCTGTTTCAGTATTTCCATTGTCATAGTAGGAATAAAGAAAACTCCATTCATCAACAAGTTTCCCATTTTTGTACAGTCTTTTCCATGCCTTCTGTTTGTTCTCATCCCACCGGGTCCACATTCCATCTTGTTTACCATTCTTGTATGTTCCTGCCCACCTTTTCTGTCCATTTTCAAACCAAAAGGTAAACGGACCATCCTTTAGACCTCCCTTAAAATTCCCTTCAATTTTCGTATTCCCGCTGGCCCACCAGACTGTCCAGGTTTGGTCTTTTTCCCCTGCATCGTGGAAATAATGACGTTTCTTCTGACCATTGTTGTGCCAGGCGATCCAGTCTCCGTCTTTTACCCCATCTGCGAAAAAACAATCGAGTTTCTTTTGCCCGTTTTCATACCAGAGAGTAAACTGACCGTCCTTTACGCTCTTCTTAAAATTCCCTTCAATTTTCGTATTACCGTTGGCCCACCAGACTGTCCATGTATGATATTTTTTCCCTTTCACATAGAAATAATGATGTTTTTTTTGTCCGTTTTCATACCAGACGATCCAGTTCCCGTCTTTTCCTCCGTCTTCATATAAATAATCAAGTTTCTTTTGTCCGTTTTCATACCATTCCAACCGACGTCCAGCAGGAATGCCGCTCGCATAATACATCTCTATTTTCTTATTGCCGTTATCGTACCATTCCAGCCTGTCCTGATCAAATTTCCCATTTATGTATTCATATTTTCCGTTCACATTTCCGCTGGGGTAGTAAATAGTCCATTCCCCGTATCTCCCATTTTGGGGTATGCCGGATGTTTCATGAACATTGCCTCCGTCACCTCTAAAGAACCGTCCTTTTGCATTTACAACACCGTCAGGATAATAATAAGTCCACATCCCATTCATTAATCCGTTTTTATATGAACCCTCTAATTTTTTATTTCCATTATCATAAAAGTCCGCATACACATTACCTGTGTAAGGATTTAATTTTTTTCTTACGCTTCCATCCTCATTGTAATAAGTCCACAATCCTAATATTTTATCATTGCGGTACACGCCTTCCATTCTCTTCTGTCCATTTTCATACCAAAAAGTAAACTGACCATTCTTCCGCCCGCCCTTAAAATTTCCTTCGGTTTTTTTATTTCCATTCAGCCACCATACTGTCCAGGTATGGAAAATTTTACCTCTATCATAAAAAAATTGATGTTTCTTCTTACCATTTTTATGCCAGGCGATCCATTCTCCGTCCTTTTTCCCGTTTACATAAAAATAAACAAGTTTCTTTTGTCCGTTTTCATGCCATTCCAGCCGAGGTCCATCAGGAATGCCGTTCGCATAATGCATTTCTATTTTTTTATTTCCGTTATAATACCATTCCAGTTTGTCCTGATCAAATTTCCCATTTATGTATTCATATTTTCCATTCACATTTCCGTTGGGATAATTAATTATCCATTCTCCGTTTCTCCCGTTTTGGGGAATGTCGGATATTTTATGAATGTTGCCTCCGTCACCTTCGAGGAACCGTCCTTGTGCTTTTATAACACCGTCCGGGTAATAATAAGTCCACATTCCATCCATCCATCCATCTTTATAGGTTCCTTCCATCTTTTTATTTTTATTATCATAAAGATCTATCACCTTTCCGGTGTAGGGATTTTCTGTCCTTGATGTATATACTAAACCACCTAGAGTATCTAAATAGTCTAAGTAATATGTTTCTTTCCATTTAACCTGTGAAAACAGGGAGGCGGTAAATAGACTTAGTGATAATAAGGTTACGATTCTTTTATTCATTGCAAACCTCTTTATATATTTTTTTAATATAATAGACCCTTCAATTTTTTTACCCACAATTTAATCAGCAGTATTTCTCTCTCAATTGCAACCTAAATATACTTTGTGCATTTAATTCTAACACAGAATTTAATTATGATCAATTTACCTATGTTTAAATATCATAATTTCGTCCCGACCGATTGAAAATCATCATTTTTTGATAAAATAATCAATAAGAATTCAAAAAATTAAAGATTCAAAATTATTCCATTGGAGATAGTAAAATAATTATCTCCATCGGGAGTGATCGGACTTAAATCATATCTGTAATTAATTTTCATAGTGAACGAGAATGCCTGGGAAAATGGAAATTCCAGAATACCGTCCCATAGAATTCTGCGGGTGCCGAAATCATTTACATCCCACTGAAAATATACAATATTTACCATTGAAGAATTTTCGCCGATATAGAAGGTATGATTTAGGTAACTGGTGGATTTAAATTTTTTAGGATTCTCATTCTCGCTTTCCGAATATAATTCTCTTTCATACATGATTCCACTTCCCAAATAGAATACCATCTTTTCATTTGGTTTTTTTGTAAACCGCAGTCCACCGCCAAATAAAAGCCTGTCTTTCAGATAGATATAATCATTGAATTCCTTTTGGATAAATATTTCAAAACTCATGTGTTCCAAAATAGTTTTTGTTAAACGAAGATGACCGAACCCTTTGTAGGTAAAAATATTTATTGTTCCACCATCTTCTTTTTCATACTCCTTGTTGTACTCAGAAACAAGAAACCCCGAATAACCATTTGATTTTTTATAATCAAAGCGATAGGCCCCATTTAAGTTCATTACCTCAGATTTTCTTCCGGATACAAACCCAAAATTGAATCCAATTTTATGCCAGGATCCATCTTTGGATTTGTCCGAACGCATTGATTCAATATTTACTTGCGGGTAAAGAATTGAAATTGCAAAAAGTAGAATAATATTTTTTATCATGTTTTCAATAGGTTTTGCAGGAGTATTGTTTGGGGAGAGTTGTTTTCTCAGATAAAAATATTATCTGTAATTCAAATCCCAATCTTTCAATTTTGGACTCATAACTTTGAACCAAAGCGGAGGCACAAGACAAAGGAATAAATTGGTCAAGTATCCATAGGGCAAATCAGGAGCAGGGAGATTAGGATCGAGAATCCAGAATGTATCTTTTGGCTTTTCGTGATGAGCAGAATGCCGTGTAAGAGAAAAAAGAAAAATGCTGCTGATGCGCTTGTTTGTATTCCAGGAATGCTCAGGTTTTATTGGCGATCCCACTTGCCTGGATAACCCGTAATGTTCCATGTAATTAATAATTTCAAGAATGAACTTAGCTAAAATCGCCTGACTGAAAAATAGTACCAATCCTGTCAGCCCTCCCGCGTGGTAAAACAAAAATATCCAGACAAAACTCATGAGGTAACCGGTAATCATTCTATTCCGAATTGAAAAAATGCTGATATTCTTTTTGCGGATTCTGTTCAACTCTATTTTCCAGGCACTGATATGTCCTAAAACAGTAGAGCGGAGAAAAAAGAAATACACATTATCGCCCCTTTTTGCAGTGGCAGGATCTTCCTTCGTACCTACAGTTGAATGATGTCCAAACACATGTTCTATTGCAAAATCCGGATTACAACTGGTGGATAGCAGCCATCGGCCTTCCAGCATTGACATTTTATTATTGACACGGTGTACAAGCTCATGAGCAACGTTAGTACCATATCCTGCTATGAGGAATCCAACACTGATGATTCCCCCAAGATAATGGAATAAAGTGTTCTCGCTGCGAACAACAAGAAAATCGTAGGGAAATAGATTCCCCAGTGTGGTTCCAATTCCAAACAAATCGAGACTGCCGGAACCAGCAGACCAGGCAAATGCGACTAATAAGATCGTGAGCATAGGTAAAGCCAAGTGAAGTGGTACTTCAATTATCCAGGCGTGTTTATAATCTGGTTGGGCTGTGTCTTCTCCTAAAATGGCATCTCCAATTATAAAAATGGTTACCAGAATTCCAATTCCCAGCCACATCCAGTTCCCGCCCAACAGGATGCTTACAATGAAAATGGGGGTCAATGGAGGGGTAGTATAATATTTCAGATAGTGGTACATTGGTTAAAATTATTCCGGATAAAATTACAACAGGAGTCTGATTTTATCAATGATTAATCAATGTACACCTTCTGATGAAAATATAGTCTTGACCTCATATTTTTATTCAGGGTAAGTTTGGTTAAGAAGTTCTTGTAATTAATAAACTGAAAGGAGGTGATCAGTTGACTAATTTTAGTAGAATGCTGACCTCCAAAGGATCAGCATCTTAACAAAATGCTCTGTTGACTTCATTGGAGGTTGGCGAACATACTGAAAAGACAAAGCCCCCGAAATGGGGGCTTTGTTTGTTTAAGACATACTTTTTTTGGAAGGAAATTTATAACTATTTCAACAGCACCATCCATCTTCATCCGCAAAACAGCGGATTACGATGGTCAGGTCTTTTTATTTTAAAAGAACCATTTTTTTCGTTTGTACGAACTCACCTGCTTGAATTTGATAAAGGTAAATCCCAGCGCTTACAGGTTTGCCATACATATCGGTTGCATTCCATTGCACTGATTTAAAGCCGGGTTGTTGGATTGTATTTACCAACTGTGTGATCGTTCTTCCGGTGAGGTCATAAATAGTCAACGTGACTTTGGATTGTTCCGGCAGATCATAGTTCATGGTTGTTGTGGGGTTGAATGGATTTGGATAAGCCGGGTGCAGTGCAAAGGTAGTTGGGATTGTTGATGAGGACTTTCTCAGAATCCACTGCTCAATTTCTGGATTCAAGGTATATTGGTCTTGACCAGATAATGAGATTGCTTCACTCCTCCTCCAACTGGCGGATTTGCTCGCAATGACAGGGACTAACTCCCAGAATTCGCCATTCTGTATTTCAAATTCAAAAGTGAGTGGAC
>CAJXJG010000092.1 GCA_913054425.1 uncultured Fidelibacterota bacterium | reverse complement strand
CCCTGGGTTTTTACCAGTTTTCCAGTGACTGTTGGGACCCATACATTTAAATGGTCATTTGAAAAAGATGGCGGTCCTGGCACAACTGATATGGAAGAGGATTGCACCTGGCTGGATGACATTACATTTCCTCCAACAGAAGAACCTATTAGTAATATCACAGTCAATTATAATTCTGACTGGAATATTGTAGGTTTGCCCATGGAAGTGAGTGATCCAGATTTTGAATCACTGTTTCCCGATGCCATTGAAAATACCTTATTCTCCTTTGGTTCGAATGGATATATCCAGGAAACAGAATTAACCATGGGAACAGGATACTGGTTGAGGTTTTCAAATGAAAATATAACGACAATCAGTGGTTCCTATGTTGAAAATTTAACAATCTCATTACAGGAGAATTGGAATTTGATTTCTGGAATATCTGCAGATATCTCCCTGGATAATGTTCTTGATCCGGATAATTTGATTGTGCCCCTGACGTGGTATGGATTCGGATTAAATGGATATTTCACTGTTGAAACATTAGAACCAGGGCATGGCTATTGGATCCGATCCTATGGTGTAGGTGAAATTACTTTTTCAAGTTCAACCAGAGGTAAGTCACGGCAGAAAATTGAGAATCGTGTCAGTGAAGCTAATGTTATCGCATTTAATGGATTCCCACTTTATTTCGGGGTAGATATCCCTGAAAATGAAATATTGAGTTACAGTTTACCTCCGAAGCCGCCAACAAGCATATTTGATGTGCGTTTTTCCGGAGATTGGAGCATTGTAGAAAATGAAGGAGAGATTGAATATATAAATCCAAATGGATCTTTGAATGTTCGCTTTAAAATTAATGCAAACGAACATTGGATATTGACTTCGGATGAAGGAAAACAGTATGAATTGCAGGGGACGGGAGAAATTGCATTACATGGTGTTGCCGGGTCTTTATTTTTGAGTAAATCCCCTCAAATACCTGCTAATTATTCTCTCTCTCAGAATTTTCCAAATCCGTTTAATCCTGTGACAACCATCACTTACGAAATACCCCGGATGTCGTATATTACGCTAAAGGTGTACAATCTTGCAGGTCAGCGGGTATCCAGTCTAGTGTCCCAGGTTCAAAGACCAGGGAAGTATCAAGTCCAATGGGATGGGAAAGACTTTAATGGAAGAGAAGTTGCCAGTGGAATTTATGTTTATTCCCTGGATGAAGGTGAATACCAGCAATTGAAAAAAATGATTTTGTTAAAATAATTAATTAAATTATACTGGAGTAATTATGAAAAGAAAAATAATATTCATTAGCATCGTGCTTTTATCTTTTGCTTTTGCGGAAAATGTAACCGTAAGCGATGAACCGTTTCGGGTGGAGGTTATTTCTTCCGATGAACAAAAAACTGTGATTGAGTATAATCTAGGTAGTTTTGACCGGCTGCCGATTGTCATCAATGGTGAAAAATATTACCGTTTGGTGCTTGAACATGAGGCCAACATCCTTGAAAAAGGAAATCCGTCACTTCCAAAAATCACCCGGAGTATTGTCATCCCTGATAATGCACAGATTAAGGTAAAGGTTGTGGAGAAGCAATTCGTGGAAATAGCGATGCCTGTTGCTCCATCGAAAGGTACTGTAGTTCGGACGCAGAATTGGGAAGATGTTCCTTATTCTTTCTCAAAAGTTTACCAACTTGATGATCATTATCCGGGTATAATGGCAGAACTGGGATCGCCTTATATTATGCGGGATTTTCGCGGTGTCACTGTCACTGCTTACCCGTTTTCTTATAACCCAAAAACTCAATTGTTAAGAGTATATACTCATTTGAAATTGGAAGTAACAACTACCGGAATCAGCCAATCCAATGTAAAACACAGAAATAGCAATATGTACAGTAAATATTTTGAAGGGCTGTATAGCAATCATTTCATTAATTTTCCGGAAACAAGATATGATTCCGTGGATGAGCATGGGAAAATACTGGTGATTTGTTATGGATCCTTTATGGATGCAATTCAACCGTATGTGGACTGGAAAAACCAGAAAGGTATGATATGCGAGTTGGTTAATGTGGCAGATATCGGTTCCAATTCCAATGCCATTAAGAATTTTATCCAGGGTAGATATGATGGTAATACAGGTATAACATTTGTTCAGTTGATTGGAGATCATGCACAGATCCCCACGATAATGGTATCCAATGGAGGAGGAGGGGGCTCAGATGCGAGTTATGCTCTCCTGGAAGGAAATGATAACTATCCTGAAATATTTATCGGCAGATTTTCTGCGGAAAATACTGCCCAGGTTGAAACCCAGGTTGAAAGAACCATCCATTACGAGCGGGATATCTCTGAAGGTGCGTGGCTTCCTAAAGGATGCGGAATTGGATCAAACCAGGGACCGGGAGATGACAATGAATATGATGATGATCATCTAGATATAATCCGCCAGAAATTATTGAATTTTACCTATACGGAAGTTGATCAGATCTATGATCCCTCCGGAACAGATCAACAGGGCATTGATGCTATTAATGACGGAAGGGGAATCATTAATTACACCGGTCATGGTTCCGCAACTGCCTGGGGGAATGGCGCTTCATTAAATATTAACCAGGTGAATAATTTGACAAATGATTATATGCTTCCTCACATCATAACTGTCGGATGTGTGAACGGAGCTTTTGAAAATATGACCTGTTTTGCAGAAACGTGGCAGCGGGCAACAAACAACACTTCAGGCGTTCCCACCGGTGGCATTGCACATTATGCCTCTACGATCAACCAGTATTGGGATGAACCAATGAGAGCCCAGGATCATGCCATGGATTTGCTGGTAGGCTATAATTATTCCAATAATCAACCGCTTGAACAGAAAAATACGATTGGAGGGTTATATTATAACGGTTCCTGTAATATGATGGATGTATATGGTTCATCCGGAATTGATATGTTTTTAACCTGGATAATTTTTGGTGATGCATCTCTGCAGGTACGAACGGACACACCTGAATCCATGACAATCTCTCATTCCGGAATGTTTACTATCGGAAATGAATCTTATGATGTATCAACCGGAGTGGAAGATGCTCTGGTTTCTCTCTCAGAAAATAGTGTTCTTTTAGGATCCGGTTACACTGGTTCCGGTGGAGATGTTTCCATTACGGTAGAGAACCAGCCAACCGGGAATTCGGATTTAACCTTGACTGTCACTGCCTTTAATAAAATTACTCAGGTAGACAATGTTACCATAGGAAGCGTAGAAGAAAGTCTAATTGTAGACCATTCTGCTGATTGGAATTTGATAGGACTTCCGTTAACAGTTGAGGACCCAAATTATTTAGTTCTTTTTCCCGATGCTATTGAAGGGACGTTATATAATTTTTATGGAGGTTATTATAGTCCTCCTTCTGATTTAGAACATGGAAGGGGATCATGGCTGCGGTTTGAATCTGAAGGATCAAATACAATCACCGGTGAAACTATTGAGGAATTACCCATAATGCTTTATGAAGATTGGAATCTTATATCAGGAATATCTTCTGAGGTGGATGTAAATAACATTATTGATCCTGATAATGTGATTGTCCCAAATACCATTTTTGAGTTTAATGTATCGTATTCCGTAGCACAAGCAATTGAACCGGGGAAAGGATATTGGGTTCGTGCTTTTGAAAATGGTGAGATCACAATATCATCTTCATCTTTAGCCAAAAGAGCGGAGTTTCAAAACCAATTAGTACATTCCAATTCTATTACCCTGAATGGACAAACTCTGTATTTTGGGATGGAAGTATCCCAAAGTAACAAATTAAGTTATAGCTTACCGCCAAAACCTCCGGTGGGAGGAATTGATGCACGGTTTACCGGAGATTGGAAGTATTCGGAATCTGGCGGTACAATTGAATTAATGAATCCAAAGTCTACACTTTCTGTTGAATATGATGTGAAACTTCTTGATGATCAGGTTTTTTGGACTATTGTAACCGAGAATGGTGAACAATTTGAACTGAACAGTTCCGGTGTAATTGAATTGGATGGAGATATAAGAGAATTATATTTGAAAAAAACAAACCTGCCTTTACGGTATAGTTTATCTCAAAACTATCCCAATCCGTTCAATCCAGTCACAACATTTAATTACGAATTGCCAAAAGAATCATTTGTGACCATTAGTGTTTATAATATTTTAGGTCAAAAAGTAAGTGATCTTGTTTCTGATGTTATGCAGGAGGGATTTCACAGTGTGATGTGGAACGGTACAAATGATTTGGGTGAATCGGTGGCAAGCGGTGTGTATCTCTATTCCATTTCTGCTGAAAATTTTCATACCTATAAGAAATTGGTTTATATGAAATAACTAGTTAATCTTTGGCGGGTAAAACTACTATATTCACAGGAAAACTAAAGAAAATCATGAAAATATTTCTTACGTTCCTGGTAGGCTTAATTATGGTCAGTTTTATTATTGCCGGCAGCATGGATAGTGATTTACGAAAGAAAACTGACGAATGGTATAAAAACCATCCTGATTCTCACCCTCATTGGCTGACCCCGGAAGAAGAAAAGCAAAAAGATGAAATTGGCCGGGACTTTTATCCGACTGACCCGCCGATAGGTCCTGTTCGAAATATTGCTGAATTTGAACCGATGGAAGGTGTATTAATCCGTTATCCTTTTGGAGTTTCTTATGCAGTTATCGCAGAAATGTCAGAAGACATAATGGTAACAACCGTTGTCAATGGTCAAAGTCAGGAAAACACAGTCACAAATTATTATAGTTCAAATGGGGTAAACTTGGATAATTGCATTTTTTTACATGCTCCAACTGAATCATTTTGGACAAGAGATTATGGTCCCTGGTATGTTGCAAATGGAAACAATGAAGTTGGAATTGTAAACTTCATCTACAATAGACCCAGGCCGAATGATAATGACATTCCGATTGAGATGGCAGAATTTTTAGACGTGGAGCTTTATGGAATGGATTTAATCACAGCAGGCGGTAATTACATGACGGATGGTATGGGTATTGCAGCATCTTCCCAATTAGTCTGGGAAGAAAATCCGTCCCAAAGCCATTCACAAATCGCACAACTGGTAGAAGATTTTACGGGAGTAACTAATTATCATGTCATTCCAGACCCGAACAACACTTATATTGACCACATTGACTGTTGGGGAAAATTTCTAGATATTGATAAAGTTTTGATTCGTTCCGTTCCTACAAGCCACGTACAGTATGATGAAATTGAAGCAACAGCCAATTATTTTTCAAGCCAAACATCATCTTATGGCACACCGTATGAGGTGTATCGTGTCTATACTCCGCAGAATCAACCATATACAAATTCTATAATTTTGAACGATAAAGTTCTTGTCCCTGTAACAGGATCATCCTGGGATGATGATGCGTTAGAATCGTACCAGGAGGCGATGCCTGGATATGAAATTTTAGGATTCACCGGAAGTTGGGAATCCACCGATGCTCTCCATTGCAGGGCTAAGGGAGTTGCAGACAGAAATATGCTTTATATTCGTCATATTCCTCTCTCCGGAGAATTCCCATCCAGTGTTGGTGATTTTGAAATTACCGTAACTGTCATTCCCTACAGCGGTTCAGCATTGAGTAGCGATTCGCCAAAGATTTATTACAGAGTGAATGGAGGTGTTTATCAATCGACCACTATGGCACATGACGGAGGATATGAGTATTCTGGATATATTCCATCTTTACCTTTAGGAGGTGAGGTTGGATATTACATTTATGCAGCTGACCAATCAGGAAAGACTTCCACTCATCCATTTATTGGAGCGCCTGATCCACATCTTTTTCAAGTTGTGAGCACACAGATGGAAATGGAAATATCCCATCTTGAAAATTGGAATTTGGTAGGATTGCCTCTATTTGTGAATAATCCTGGTTATTTAGATCTATTTCCCTCAGCAACGGAAAATTCATGTTATTCATACAGCATAAACGGGTATACTCAGGAAACATCTCTTTCTGAAGGAAACGGGTATTGGCTTCATTTTGAAGAGACGGGAAGTCATACAGTCATCGGTGAAGTAATAAGTGAAATTTCCATTGATGTTCAAAGCGGATGGAATCTTATTTCCGGAATAAGCTCTAATGTAAATTCATATGAAATTCAGGATCCGGGTGATATTATTATTCCAAATACATTATTTGAGTTTCAGGGAGCTTCCGGTTATGCTTATGCTCAAACACTGGAACCCGGAAAAGGGTATTGGATTCGAACTTCCAGCGCTGGTATTATCATAATTTCCGAATAAATAATATTCAAAGATGGTAAAATTAATTGAAAATGTTATGTCAGTAGGAATGTCTAGTTACGCGAAAATTCTAATAAAAACAATTCTTTGTAAAACTATATGAATGAAATAACTTTGACTTATGTATTTAAATAATAATCAGGTGAAAATCTCAATACAATTATCCTCAATTTTCATGGCATTTTTCATGAGTTTTGGGTTCTCAATCAGTTTATATGAAGTTTATGAACAAGCCGGACCTGCTAATGGCTATGATAAATATATCGTTTTAGATCCGGATATTGTTTATACAGGTGGAATTGGATCTGGTGAGGAATCAATTTATATAGAGGGGAACGGGGCTGTTATAGATTTGAACGAAGGAACGGGGATCTGGATTGCAGGTGACGCCAACAACAACATCACTGGTTCTCTGGATATTGATCATTGCTCCATTATGAATGGCGGATCCTATGGGATCAATCTGTCCGGTTATTCAACTAATTCAATTACTAATTGTAACTTAATTAATGTTCATTGGGGAATCCAGGTCAGCGATGAAATACAGGTTACAATAAGGAATTGTAATTTTATTGATAATTCCTACGGATTAGCAGTTATTGGACAGGAAACTGACATCAATCTTTCTTATTGTAACGCATGGAACAATGAATATAATTATATGCTTAATTGTCTTGGGTGAGGGACAGTTTGGGCAGAGTGTCTGCCTGAGCCAGGAACCGGGAATATCTTTGAAAATCCACAATTTGTAAATC
>CAJXJG010000091.1 GCA_913054425.1 uncultured Fidelibacterota bacterium | reverse complement strand
AAATGGGGTTATGTCAATTTTGGGTTGGCGGTTAGCCATCAGGTCAGCAATAATTTCTCCTGTCATTGGAGCACCAATCAGACCCCGGTGACCATGTCCGAAAGCAAACAGCACGTTAGGCGCAACCGGACATTTGCCGATTACTGGACGTGAATCAGGGAGACTGGGGCGGTGTCCCATCCATTCTGTTTTTTCTACTCCTGAAAGCCCTGGAAACATGCGCTTACCTAAACGTAACAATATATCAGCACGTTCGTAGTTAGGAGATGCAGTTAAACCTGCCAGTTCTGCTGTTCCGGCAAACCGGATTCCCATTTCCATTGGAGTAGCCACAAATTTATGTTCCGCTTCCATTATTACATGATTAGGCTGCACCTCTGGATTAGCGAGAGTTACATGATAGCCTCGCTCTGTTTCCAAAGGAACTCGGACTCCTAGTTGGGCTGTAATTTGGTGAGACCACGCTCCAGCAGCCACCACAAGCTTCCTGGACTCAACATAACCAAGGTCTAAATTCAGCCTCACATTTCCATCTGCTGACAAGCGTGCTTCTCTAACTTCTCTTCGCAAAAAAATCCCGCCAGCTTGAGAAAACTGCTCGCTCAAAACCTGGGCCAGCCGATAAGGATTTGTTGTATAGCCTTGATTCTCAATCATTACTGCTCGAATATAAGAAGGGGCAAGCGTTGGCTCCATCTCATGCAATTCTCCACCGGTAAGCATTCTCAGTTGCGCACCGTGTCTTTGTAGTAATTCCCAGCCACCTGAAGCATGTTTGTATGAAGATTCGCTTTGATAGACGTTCAAATACCCCGAAGGTATAATCAAACTTCCGACTTGAGAACTATTTACTAAGTTCTGATATTTTTCAACTGTACCCGCATTAAGGGCAAGAAGACTTCGTACAGTATTTTCAGACTCGCTTGCTGTACCAGCTTTTAGGAAACGCAGCAGCCATGGTAAAAGATGAGGTAAATATCTCATCCGGATGTATAGTGGTCCTTCCGGGTCAAGCAACCATTTAGGGACTTTCGAAATCACTCCCGGCATCGCATTCGGCAATGCGGAAGTTTCTGAAAGCACTCCAGCATGACCATAAGAACATGATTCACCTGGTCCGACTTTATCTATGATAGTCACGTCCCAGCCGTCACGTTGAAGATAAAGAGCACAACACAAACCAACAATGCCGGAGCCGATGATATTTACTTTTCTGGAGTCGAATATTGAATTGGGAATCATCTAAAACCTAAATTTAGAGTAGTTAAAATCTGTTTTAATTCACTTACCATTGTAGGATATACAGCAGATATTCGTCTTGATCAGTATTATCATTAACAAAAAACCATATCGTGCTTTACTGTGAATGACTTCTGTAAGACAACATTTCAAAATTTGCTGATCATGTAGCATTAAAAATATCGACGGATTTTTCTGTGGGTGAACTTATTAGTCAAGGCGTGTTTCGGTTCAAAGTTGTACAATGAACCTTATTCGATACTGAAATTTAGAACGAAATTTTCCTGAAGGTGATTCTCTATGGCACCTTTTCTTTTTTGTCGAACCTGCTGGATGGCTACTGAATTTTCTTTACCATATTCAATGAGTAGCATTGCTGCAACTGTTCCAGAACGACCAATTCCACCTTTACAGTGCAAACCGATGCTGTTCCCACTCTGAAGCTCCTGCTTAAGTTCGAGACATACACGCCCCCAATTTAGAAAAAAATCTGTTTCCGGCACCTTATAATCAACTATAGGAAGATGATGCCATTGGAAATCATGTTTTCTGATCTGTTCAAGAAAAATCTCTTTGCCACAGATTTCATCAAACTCTTTATCTTCAACTAGAGAAACAATCGTGGTACAACCTAATTCTACCAAATCTGAGAAAGTGCTTTGAAGAATATCAAGGTCAAAGACCTTCTCTACATTGAGTCCAGGGAAACAAGTTATGAAGAGTTTTCCAGTGGAATTGGTGGGCGATACAAAATCAAATTTAGTGGAAATCATGCTTTTGTTACATCGTTTGCAGCATTAGGTGTATCGTGTCGCCATGCTTGAGTTCGTCGTAAAATACCTTTGGTGAAAACTGTGTGAATGATACGGACCAGTACAGATACATAGACGATTAACATTGCCATTGCTGCTGCTGCAGCAACATCACCTTGTTCATCGAGATGTATCGCAGATACTGAAGCCAGTGTAGTATTATAGGTATAAAGGAAAATAACGCCGGACACTGTCGTCATTGCGTTAACAAAAAGGTAGATAGAAATATCAAAAATAGTCGGCAGGCAAACCGGCAATGTTACTTTCCAGAACATTTTATATAAAGGTATTTTGAGAGATAATGAGACTGACTCAAATTCTTTATCCATTTGCTTCAATACGGTTACTCCAGTTAGATGCGAAACGGTGTAAAAATGGACAATAGTATTGATCACCAGAATGGTCATGGTGGCATAGATAAAGTTAATCGGATTATCTTTGGCGTTAAAGTAAAATATATATGACAACCCCAGTACCAGTCCCGGAACAGACATGGGCATTAGGGTAAATAGTTGAAGAATTCCACGGAGTCTTTCATCGGATTTAAGTTTTTCAACAATGTAAGAACCAATGAATATTATAATTGTTCCAAAAATAGCAGTATAAAAAGCTAAACGAATGGAATTGTAAAATGATTCCCATCCCAGGCCTGCCACTTCAAACTGATAGTGCTTTAGAGTAAAGGAGAGGTCGTAAGGCCAAAACTTAACAAGTGCTCCGAATTGTGCCATGCCTATCATCATCAGAATGATCACTGTGATGAAGGTACAATAACCCAACATTAGGCTATCAACTCCAAAACTCTTTTTTGGCTTAAACACTACTGAGCGTGAGGTCAAAAGGGAGATTTGCTTTTTCCTTGAATACTGGTCAATGAAAAAGGCAATTAGTGACGGGAATAACAAAACAAGTGAGATAACAGCCCCCATCTGAAAGTTCTGCATACCAACGACTTCTTTATAAATATCCGTAGCCAGCATATTATAATTTCCACCAATCACTTTAGGCACACCAAAATCCGTGAATACTTGTGTGAAGATTACAAAAGCAGTGCTAATAATACCGTAGCGCGCGCCTGGAATGGTAATGGTTAGAAACGCTCTAAGCTTGGATGTCTTTAATACTTCCGCTGCTTCATAAAGACGGGAATCTGAGAGCGATAAAGATGTGCTCAAGATCATTAAGGCGTGTGGAAAAGTCCAATAAACAGAAGCAAGAATGATCCCGATCGGTCCGTAAATCGAATTACCGAAAAGCAATGCCTTCAGAACACCCTTATTCCCAAGCCAATAGACTAAAGCAATTGCTGCAAGAATCGATGGACTTAGCAAAGGAATTAGAGCAATGAGTCGAAAAAAACCCTTGAACGGTATACAGGTTCTGGTTAGAGCATAGGCAAATGAAAATGCTAAAATAACAACAATTATTGTTGAAACAATTGCTATGAACAAACTGTTAAAAAAAGATTGGAATAGTGCTGGTTCCTGTAGATATAGAAGATAGTTTTTTAAGCCTATGAAATTCCCATTTTGATCTTGGACACTTTTTATAATCAACGTACCAAGTGGGAAGACAAGAAACAGCAAAAAAAACAAAATATAGCTTGCCAACATGAACAGGCCGACCCGATCACTTAGATCTTTACTTCTACTAAATTTAGGTAGCCTTACGTTTTTGAAAATGGAAAGATCAGTCAAAGGGATAAACTCTTATCTGATCCGGAGGAAGTGTTATATGGATTTGTGAACCGGGTGTTAAATCCATCTCTGTAAGGGAATTATTAGCCACATCAATCATCAGTAATTCATTGGATAAAGAAGTTGATTCGACATAAATTCTCTGAAACGACCCTAAGAATTCATTTTCTATAATAATTGCGTCAACACAATTGTCAACATCTGATGCGGCACGGTTCAGGTAGATGGATTCCGGTCTGATAGCCAGCCGGACAGGAAGATCGGCACTCATATCTTCTGTATTGCATTCCACTTCAAAAGCATGACAGGCTACTTTGTTTTTTGACAAGACCCTGGCATCGATGAAATTAGTTATTCCTATAAAATCTGCAATAAAAGGCGAATTAGCTTTTTCGTAAATTTCCTTTGGACTGCCGGACTGGATGATCTTTCCATCCTTCATCACGAAAATTCTGTCTGCCATTGACTGTGCTTCTTCTTGATCATGAGTGACCATGATTGTTGTGATTCCTAGCTTGCGGTGTAGATCTTTTATTTGTTTTCTAAGATAAATCCGTACCTTGGCATCCAGTGCAGATAACGGTTCATCGAGCAATAGTAATCCCGGAGATGTTGCAAGAGCTCTTGCCAAAGCTACACGCTGTTGTTCACCACCGGATAACTGTCCTGGGTATTTTGCCTCATGGGATTTCAACCCTACCATATCAAGCAATTCGTTGACTCTTGAAGTGATTTTATCCTTCCCCCACTTATGATTGATCAGGCCATAAGAAATATTAGAAAACACGGTCAAATTAGGAAAAAGAGCATAGGATTGGAAAACAATACCGAAATCCCTTGCAGATGGTGGAAGCAAAGAAATTTCGACATCCTTTTGTGTAATTGAGCCCGAAGACTGTGTTTCCAACCCTGCAATGCAGCGTAAAAGTGTTGTCTTGCCACAACCTGAAGGACCCAGAAAACAAACAAATTCACCTTCTTCGATATCAATGGAGATAT
Organism: uncultured Fidelibacterota bacterium; assembly: GCA_913054425.1. Taxonomy (GTDB): domain Bacteria; phylum Fidelibacterota; class Marinisomatia; order Marinisomatales; family UBA8229; genus UBA8229. Next base: position 2,313 of record CAJXJG010000091.1, on the reverse strand, counting down.
CTTGTATGGCCCTAAATGAACCAAAATTCTTGCTAAGGTTTTCTACTGATAGAAAAATGTGACGTGATTTTTCGCTCATTATATTACTTTCAATAAAACAAAATCTTTGTAACTGCTCATTTGACGTCCACTATTTTCTGGTTAATCTTATGTGTGGTAAGCAAATAGAAGGGAGTTGGGCAGAATTGTTGATTAGGGATGCCCAGCCCGAGTTATTAGTTTATAATGATTGACATTCAAAACCTCAAACATCAAAAATAAGTCTATTTTTTGGGTTCCGTTTTTCCGTCGTATCGTCTTTTCCACTCACCGACTATGCGAGTCTTATTGGCAGCAGCCCATACGAAATTGTTATTTATCAGTTTTGCCTGAACTTCATCGTAGAATCCTGGAAGATCCGGATCTTTTGTGATTTTGGAAGAGTCAGCAATAATTGACTGCCGTTCTCCAAATAAGGACATTCCCCTACCTAAGGTCCAGTCCATCAGGCGTTTTGCATCTGGCAGATTGTCAGTACCGGCCATGATTGCAACTACCTGCATTTCCCAACCGATGCCTTCTTCAGGAATAATCATATCAATCGGTGCTCCGGCCTTGATGATCTTGATAGCTCTACCAGGCCATGAAATACCAATTACGAATTCACCTGAACCCGCCTGTTTGCACGGTTTTGAGCCTGAATGTGTATATACTGCAACATTTTTATGCAGTGCATCCATGTATTCCCATGCTTTTTCTTTACCCATGATTTGAATCCAACTGGAAACATCAAGGTAACCTGTACCTGATGATGCGGGATTCGGCATGGAAATATGTCCCTTATAGATAGGGTTCGCTAAGTCTGCCCAGGATTTTGGTTTCGGCAGACCTAGAATTTCGGCTTCGATACGGTTCCAGCAAATGCATCCCGCCCATCCGTAATTACCAACCCAAGTCACTGGAGCAGTCTTATCAACGTAGCGTTGATCAATTTTGTCCATTCCCTTAGGTGTATACTCATGGAACATCCCCTGTGCTTCCATATTAAGGGCTACTGTGGCAGCCATTTCAAATAGGAAATCAGCTTGTGGATTGTCTTTTTCTGCCATCAACTTTGCCGCCATGGTTCCTGTTGATTCACGGACAACATTGACTTTGATGCCTGGGTTATCTTTCTGAAATTCCTGCATATAATATTTAAGATTGTCAGCATCTGTACTTGAATATACCAACAACTCTCCCCCATAAGATGAGGTACTGAAACTAATCAGAGCCAAAAATAAAACCCCAACAATTGATGTTAATGGATGTTTACTGATTAATGTTTTAAACATAGCACTCCTGAAAATGAATGAATGATACTAAATTAGTTTGAAATAATATTTTATCTGCAGAATTCTTTTCCCAAATAAAATAACTCTCAAACCTTTTGAGAAGCGACCTTAAAGAAACGCTTATTTATCTTTATCCATAGTTGTTAATTATGGAACCAAAGCAATTCCTTTTATGGTAGCCACCAGACAAAACCGATTTTGCCTTGAAATATTATATACGATAATTATCTAAATACAAGATATTTGTAAAAAAAATATTTTTATATTTACTTTATAATATAAGTATTTTATATGATAGTAGCACCAACAAAATCAATAAAGCCTCTATAACTTTTTCATAGGCAAACAATGGATTGCTTAAGCCTTCTCTGTCAACCACTAATATTTTGACCTAGATATTGTTTTGTGCGCTTTACATATATTTGCGACATCACGCTAATATTTTCCAGAATACTTTCTTCATAAGTTTTGCGAACTTTTGCAGGTGAGCCGACAACCATCGAAAATGGAGGAACCTGCAGTCCTTCCAGCAAAACTGCTCCTGCACCAACTATACTGCCGCGTCCGATTTTCACTCCATTCATCAAAATCGCACCCATTCCAATGAGGCAATCGTCTTCAACTTCGCATCCGTGCATGATGCAATTGTGTCCCACCGTCACCCGATTTCCAATTATCAGTGGAAATCCGGGATCAGCGTGCCCCATGCTTAAATCCTGAAAACTGGTTTCATCACCAATGCTGATGCTTTCCATATCTCCCCGTAGAACTGCATTAAACCAAACTGAGGAATATGCTCCAATCCGGACTTTACCAATAAGACTTGCGTCCGGAGCAATGAAAGTTGTCTCCGTAAATTCAGGTGTTGATTCATCAAGGGTGTATAAGGTCATGGTGTTTTTCAAAAAAGAGTTTAAATTATGACAAATAAATTAACGATGATAGTTTTAACTCACAAGCGACATGCGTCTGCTTTTTCCGGACTGTATTTTGCTCAATT
>CAJXJG010000090.1 GCA_913054425.1 uncultured Fidelibacterota bacterium | reverse complement strand
CAAGCTCAAACCACTGTGTCATCAGGGTAGCATATAATTGCCGAAAGTCGAACTCATGGAGCAGGTTTGCATTGTTATCAAAATCAGTCAGATTAGGATTAGATCCGTATATACCACCTTTTACTTTACTTCCAAAAAGTAATTGCGGGGCACCAGCACCATGGTCCGTACCATCGGAACCATTCTCAAAGGGACGTCTGCCAAACTCTGAGGTAGTAAGCAAAACCACACGATCCTTAAGTCCAAGATTTGCCAGATCCTGAAAAAATGCGCTAATTGAATTTGACATGACCGTAAGAAGATTATTATGATCATTAAGCTGGTTGTTGTGGGTGTCATAACCGTATTGGTGGGTCAGAAAAATTGGCGTGTAGAGTCCGCCAGAAAGAAGCTTTGCAATAATACTTAACTGGGTTCCAACATTATCATTAGGATATTCCACCGTATTCTGACCCGCTTCTGCCGCAGCTTGAATAACAGCGGCATAGGCAAATGAATTATTATCAATCTGACGGACAAATTCCAGCTCATCTCCACCGGCGGTTTCCGGAGGATCATTATTATATTCGCTTTCATAGGTTTCATTCACAAGATTATAGAAAATGGACGGATCATCCACAATAATTCCAGGAACTCCTTCATTACCCGTAAGTAATAAGCCATCGGTTGATCCTTGCTGCAGTGCCATTGGTTCCTCGGGCGGATTTTCAACATAACCAGCATAAATTGTCTCCAGATATCTTGCAACCCATCCAGTAGAAATAACCTGATCCACATCAGAAGCACTTCGCCATATATCTGTAGAACGAAAATGGGAGAGATCTTGACTGTCGTATCCAACATTCTGAATGATGGCCATATTCTCATTGTTCCAGAGGTCCATGAGCGGGGCCATGGCAGGATGCAGTCCCAACGTTTCGGTAATCTCCAGCAGTTCATTCTGAGGAATAGCAATGGTTGGCCGTAAATTGTAATATTCATCATCCTCAAATGGAATGATTGTATTCAATCCATCATTTCCCCCACCCAGATTTAGAATAACCAGGATTCGGTTTTGTCCCCTGTCCCTCAAAAAATCTGATTGAGCCAGAAGCGGATGCAGCCATCTTGGGATAAGCATGGAGCCCAAACTTACAGCTAGTGAATTTCTTAAAAATTGTCTGCGTTTCATTTTAATTGAAAGTCCGGATATCTCATTAACAGTTTTATAGTTCCTTTCAATCGGTCTTCCGCTTCCGGGATGTTCAATGACCAATTATAAGGATCCAAGCCTTGAAGAAGCTGATCCAATAATAATTGCCGGGTGTGTTCAGTTGATTGGATATCATAAAAATATAAAATCATATCATCAATAAGTTGTTCCGCATCATTAGGATTTGGGAAATGGCTGGCAAACTCAAGAACATCAGGTTGAAATCCCATGGGAAAATCATAAACATAACCATCGATCACAGCATTGGTAAAAAGCTTTCGGTAAGGAAGGGTGAATGTGTTGATCCAGTTTCGGTATCCCAACCAACCTGATACATCAGGCGGATAAAGGATGGCCTGGCCAAACAATTCCTGAAACATTAAAAGAACTCTATTCCTAGTTTGACCTTCGGGAGGAACAATCTCAGTTATATACATCTGACGAATTGGTGACAGCACATGAACTATGCCCCCGCCATATTTGGCTCCCCTGAAATTTTCATCAAAAAAGAGTTCACTCTTGAATAAAGCCTCAAGCATGGGCTTAATTTCATAATCATTTTCCCTTAAAATTGAAGCAAGCTCCTCCACGGCAGTTTCATCAGGATTGTAGTAGACAAACCACTGAAAAATTTTCCTGGCAAAGAATCGTGCGGTCTCTTCCTGCTCAAAAATGATATCAACAATGTCATCTCCAAACCAATAACCCGTTTGTCCCAAGAAGGTTTTTGATCCGAAGTCATGTCTGTTCTCAATAAAAAAAGTTTCCAGACCATCGGTAGTATATCCAGTGTAGGCCCGTGCTGCTTCAATAACGTCCTCCTGGGAATAATTGCCTACTCCAATGGTAAACAGTTCTAACAATTCCCTGGAAAAATTCTCGTTGATCCCTGCCAGAGGACAGGGATTTTCAGTTAGCTGGAACGTAACGTGACGCATATATTCCCAATCTTCCACCAGGCACTCTGTCCAAGTATCATTCATTGTTACAGTGTCAGTGCTTACTAAAGCAAAACCAAAATTTGCCCATTCATCATCCGGATTCCAATCACAATTTGAACCTAACGGCGGGTTTCCAGACATTCCCCAGCCAGACCAATCGTCAAAATCCCCTGTGACTGTGTAAAGATACTCATAGACTCCAGGCTCCAACTCCATACTTCCCGAGTATGTTCCATCACCGTTTGGCGTAAGAGTAAGTCCAAAACCGGACCAGGAATCCATTGTACCCGTCACATGGACTTCTCCGCCCTGCAAGTCCACCCCTGTCATGTCCACATTAAAATTGACAACCCTGGGTCCATCATTATTTCCTTCTTCAGAACATCCGCCCCAAGGATGCGGTTCAAGAACAATATCTTCATTATTCACTCCAAAAGCACGGACAGATTCTTCTGAATCAAAAAAAGCACACTCATCTGGCACACCTTCATAAATAGAAAATCCACCGCATGTATACAGATACCCGTACAGTCCGGGATTAACGCCAATGGTCTTGGTATACACACCGTCCTCATCTTCATCTGTCAACTTTCTTCCATATCCAGACCATTCATCATTATCACCCGTAATATAAAGATGACGATATCTATTATTTTTATTATCCAGCCATATCAGCATGGCAGGATCTAAAGCCATTGCTTTTACAAAGTCTTTAATATTCCCAAGAGCATACTCCCTAAGCAGCGCATAGTGATTATACAGTGCAGGAGGAAAGGTTACCTTCTGGGCAGAGGTAGCGAAATGATCGTGCCAGAAAAGTGTCATTGTTTCATGAATGCTTGTCTCTTCTTCTAACATATTATCTATGATCCAGCTTCGCAGTCCAGCCCGCTGGTTCCTGTACGCATTATTTAAAGAATCAAGCTGTTCCGGTGTAAGTGAATCATAAGGTGGAATGGGATCATCGATCCAGTCCCCGGGGGGTTCGGGAGCCGGCTGTTCTTCCAGCAAAGCTTCAACCGTTGCGTCCAATCCTTCATCATGGCCGGTGTTGATCTGTTCCCATGTTGGACCAAAAGTGGTACGCCTCAGCAGATGAGTGGTAGCACGGAGATCAAAATCTACATCTCTGGAAGAAATGGTGGTTTGGATATCAAGCGGGGGAGCCGGTATTTGTTCGGAATATATCGGTGTAAATTCTTGCGGCAGATTATTTATGGCTGGATATTTTGGCGGGGTTGATGGATTTTGCTTGAGGTACTCATTCAGCGATTCACTGCGTTTTAATATAATATCCATTTTTTTGCTGTCCTTTAGAATCTGGACAGCAGAATGATCTTTCGCTGGTAACTGGGTTAATACCAGTGATACGGATATTAACAGAAAAGTTGGTTTTGAATTCTTTAACATTGCATGCACTGAGCCTAGCCAATCACGGAAACAAGTGTACTACAAATCATAAGAATTATCAAGAAAAAAACTATAGAACTTTTTCAAGAATTCATAAACCTATTTATCAAAACAAATTGGAAGCAATTTTAAAATTTTGCATAAGTTCTTCATCTTTTTCATACATAGCTAACCTGTTTGATGCAGTAAATGATAAAAGGTTAAATTAAAATTAGACCATTGCATAAAACAATTTGCAGATTACCATTGGTTATTGCAATTTTTGTCAGGTTAGGGTAAACTTACCTAAGCGTGTGTATCCATGATTAACATATATACAATTATTTTCCGGAAAAAATTTAAAACTTTTCTTCTTTTGTGGACAGTATTTCATTATTCATTGGAGACCACTAATGCCCAGGAGTTTTCTGAAGGTCCCTATGGACTGAATTATTTCGATATTGCCGGACCATTTTCGATATTGGATTTGAATGCACCAATGGCAGGGGATATAACTCAGGATAACTGGATTGACATTGAAGATATCATGGTTACACTGGGAGCAGAATTAGGTACTGTAGAAATCAATGAAGAACAATTCTATTTAGCCGATATAAATAACGATGGTATCCTGGACACGGTGGATCTCGTTTCTATTGTAAATCTCATTTATAATCCGCAAAATTCCGATTGGAATTTTCAGGAAGAATGGAACGGGCAGGATTCTTATATTTTTATCCATTTCAACCCTTCAGCTAGTAATGCTACTGCTCTCTGGATTTCAAACACCAAACAGGAATTATTGGAAAATTCACCTGAAAACGTTCACTACCTGTTTATCTCCGATCGTCCTACTTCTTCCAGCGATATCCAGGGAATAAAGGAAGAATTTGATACTATCCTGGAATCCTTTGACTCTGAAAGCCAGAATCATTGGAGATCACATTTGCATTTTATCCCAACGAAAACCTCAGAATTGGACAATTGGCTCAGTGAAGCATTAAGCGACAAAATTGCTTTAGGGATAGACCGGTTTCAGCGATTAAAGCCAATTGGCTATTTGGGTGATCCAAACGGATTTACCGGCACCCACATGAGTTATCTTGCTCATGAATCTATTTTTTACAATTATGAGTGGGAAGCACTTTTCGACCCTGACAGCAATTTCTATGAACTCACAATTTTTGAAAAGGAACACTATACTGGCGGATGGGCAGCCAGCATAAGTCAGGTAGTAGAATTTCCAACCAATGAAGAGTTAAATGATTACTCCGCCATGAAAGTCGAACTGTTGAGAGGATGTCCAGATGCGGAAGGAAATTACAGTGACGCCGGTTGTGATGATTATGATCGAATCGCCCATATGTATCTTTGCGATGAAGATGGTTCAAATTGTTACGAAATCGCCCGCTGGATCACTCCTTTTGATCGCCAGCCACACCATTTGACAAACATTACTCCATTTCTTTCTGTTATCAGACCCGGAGGAACAAAGTTAATAAAATTCCAGGAATCAGGATGGCCTAACAGCCTATTAACTCTTAAATTAAGGTTTTATAATACGATAGATGAACCGGAGGAATCTCCACAGGAATTTCAGCCAATGTGGATTGGCACCGTACAATTCAATCCGGACTATGACGAAAATCGTCCACCACTAATTTTCGATGTTCCTGAGAGTGCCGTAAGGGTGGAATTTGTTACCTTTATCACCGGTCACGGCTGGGGAAGCGCTGGATGTTTTAATTGCGCAGAATTTTGTAATTCGAATCATATTTTTACTGTGAACGGCGGAACGTATGAATTTGATATATCTTATCCGGAAGCCGGGGATAATGATTATTGCATGGAGTTGGAAACAATCGCTCAAGGCGTCATTCCGAATCAATACGGCACGTGGGGATATGGCCGCGCCGGTTGGTGCCCGGGAATGGATGTGACTCCATTCATAACTGACATTACGGATTATATTGAACTAGGGGATGAAAATATTATGGATTATGAAGCATGCCGGGTGACGGGCAACGATTGTGTCACTCCACCTGTCTGCCAGGGGGATGGTTATTGCCCAGAGATTGCACTGTCATCTTATATCATCATTTATTACTAACTTTACTAGGAGCTTGTCATGAAAAAATTAATTGTAATCTTTCTGTTCTTACAAATTACTTTGGCAGAAGATATTAATATCTGGATTTCCAGTGCAGACCAGAATTCTGTTTCTATTTCGATGGCAGCCTATACGGAAGTAGTGGGATTCCAATTGGGGGTTGACGTTTTAGGATTCGAAGGAGATTTATTTGCTCCTTCAGATAGTATTTTTTATAACGAAAATGGCGACAGTGTTACGACTGGTATAATACACCCGTTTTCGGGTGTTGTCATTGATGCAGGTTTTACCTGTTTTATAAACCCGTCTGGTCTGCTGGTATCCTTTTCATTAGGAAATCTTCCTATTGCGCCTACAGACAGCATTATTTTAGTAAGCCTCCCCTGGTTAGGGTCTGATATAAATTTAGCAGACGTATCTATTATTGATCCGATTTTTATCGGACTTGATGAAGACGGAGCTCCCATTTCTTTAGATGTGGAGTATGGACTCATTGAATACCAGGAAGGGTGGCCCTATTATACCAATGCCCAGGTAATTTCTTCCCCTGCAATTGCTGATATGGATATGGATGGAAGCCCGGAGATATTATTTGGGGAATACAATGGTCGATTTCACATTCTTGAAGCGGATGGAAGCGACGTCTGCTGGTTTGATACCGGCAACCAGATTTGGGGTTCACCTGCTGTTGCAGATATTGATAATGACAACGTGCCCGAGGTTGTGTTTACATCCAAAAATATGCACCTTTACATTTTGGATGGAAATTGTAATGTGGAATTAAATTTTAATGCGGAACAGTTTCTCATGGGGACGCCGGCTTTAGGCAACCTCGACGATGATGAAGAACTGGAAATTGTCTTTGGAGGGTATTCAAATCCTGGAAAACTATTTGCACTCAATTATGATGGATCTCCGGTTGAGAACTTTCCAGTTGTACTGGATGAGAAAATCCAGCGGGGTGTCGCTTTAGCGGATTTTAACGGCAATGGAAAAATGGATATTGTTTTTGGTACGGATGATGAAAATATCTACCTGGTCTACGATAATGGACAGGTTGCTGACGGATTCCCTTTCAATGCCGGAAATGATTTCCGGACAGCGCCTGCTGTTGTAGAAGTAAACGGGGAAATGATCATCCTGGCAGGCAACCGGGATAACAATCTATATGCTCTGAATTCTGACGGATCTTTGCGGTTTACAATCGTAACCGGTGATGATATAAGTACGTCACCCGGAATTGTAGAAACAGACACAGGTATTGCAATCTTCTTTGGATCGGAAGACGGAAAACTGTATGGAGTAAATTCTGATGGACAGGCGCTTCCCGGTTGGCCGATTGATGTGGGAAGTGAGATCGTCGGTGCGCCTGCATTTGCTGACATGGATAGTGATGGAACCCCGGAAATCATTTCTGCCGTGAATGGGATGGAACTTCTAATTTTTCGCCTGGACGGGTCAGCATACACTGAAATTCCCATTGAATTTGAGGTCCCGTTTGCCGGGTCTCCAGCAGTACAG
>CAJXJG010000089.1 GCA_913054425.1 uncultured Fidelibacterota bacterium | reverse complement strand
ACATGATTGTGGGACTCGATGAAGTGTACGAAATCACACCGAGAAACCACCATACACTCATGTTTCTCAAGGCCCACGCAGAGACCCTGACCCGCGTACTGACCGTGTTAACCCAAATAGATATTCTTATGGATCTGGCTGAACTGGATCCTGATAATGAAAAAATCTATACGAAAGGTTTAGAAGAAATTTCAGAATAAACCTTCCTTCGCCCAATGTAATGTGCCAAAACTATACTCCCCTTATAGAGTTTTGACATAATCAAACGATCCCTTTTTACCCGAATAGACCCGGTCCTGAAATGTTTCTTCCAAATAACATGAGGATGAAATAGAAGCCACACCTGTGCATTAACAATTCCGAGCATATGTTTAAAATCTAACTTAAAAAGAGCATAACCAAAAGCTACCCACTCCAACGCAAAACGTATTGAAAAAAGATACATTGCAGCTGGCAATGAATAATTGCCCAAAAGCATTAAGAGTGAATTTTTGTGATTAAGATAATATTTCTTATAGCTGTACATAGGTAATGATACAGCATTTTTATGAAATACGACTGACTGGGGTTCTACCCAAACCTCGTATCCCATCAATTGAAAGCGCCAACACAAATCAATCTCTTCCATGTGAGCAAAAAAGGTTTCATCAAATTTACCTGCTGCCTGAAATAATTCCTTCCGAACAATGAATGCAGTACCGGATGCCCAGAAGATTTGTGCGGGATTGTCATACTGTCCCCGATCTTCTTCCTGCTCAAGAAAAATACGGCCACGGGTAAAGGGAAAACAAAGCACATCCAGATGCCCTCCCGAACCGCCGGCATAATCAAAAATGTTCTTTCGATAATAATTTAAAATCTTTGGTTGAACTGCCGCAATTTTCTTCTTTCTTATCATCAGGTCCACCAATGGTTCAATCCAGCCAGGCTCCACAATTGTATCATTATTTAAAAAAAGAATAAATTTTCCTTTTGTATGAGGGATTCCTCTGTTGCATCCACCAGCATAACCATAATTTTTGTCATTGTGAATCAAAACAACATCCGGATGATGCTCTTTGATCCAAGCTGAACTGCCGTCCGTAGAGGCATTATCTACTACAATAATTTCAAGGGAAGGATAAGAAGTTTGTTTCAGAGAATCCAAGCACTCCGATAGCACCTCAATGCCATTCCAGTGGGGAATAACAATTGAAACGACGGGATAAGATCTATGAGACACTAGGCTTATACCAAATAAAATTCTGAGGGAAATAAATCAGCAGATAAAGAAACTATTTTTGAATATCCTCTAACATCTTTTTTGCATTTATATCTCCAGGGTTCCTTTCCAACCATGACGAGAGAATCAACTCTGCTTCACTGTTCATATTCAATTCCTGATAAGTAAGAATCAGGGTAGAAACAATATCTCCATAGTTTTGCTGCCATTCATTCCATGTTTTCTGATTTATCCCGGCACGTTTCAGTCCAGATCTTTTTACAGAATTTTCAATTTCAAGATAGGAATCATACATGCCCTTAAATATCCTCTTGGCATTTTCATAATCATTCAGATCCTGAATATATGTTTGACCATATCGAATCCTGTCTTGGACAGATAGATTTTTGCGGGACTCCAGATTGTCAAGAATATCCCTGAGCCTCATTTTTTCACCAATCTCACTGTATATTTGGCCTATCTGAAAATATAGATCTTTTGATTCGATCTTTATGGTCCTTTCCGGAAGATTTTTCTCCATCTGATCCAGAGTTTCCTTTACCTTTAACCTGAGCATTTCAACCTCATCTGGATCTGCATCTTCCCTGCGGTTTAATCTTTGATAATCATAGAAATTGTGAACAGCTAACTGCATATAGGCACTTCGATAATTCTGCAGCAATCTTATGATTTGAGGATTGTAATGAACATTCTCATTCCCAAGATTTCTGAAAAGATACCCTGACTGATAATCCTTTGACCAAAATGATTTTTCTTGGCCACCGTCGGACGGAAAAAATGATGCCCGGGAAAAATTCGTTGACCAGGAACTATCACCCAATTCTGTCATCAAATAATCCTGCATTTTTTCCGGATTAATAATACCTACTTTATGACTCCGAAGTCGAAAAGTCAGTCCTTCCATATCCAAATATTTTTCCAAACCGATTTTATTTGTCGGAGATACTGTTACAGCAAAATATATTGGATACTTCCATTTTGCATCGTTAATAATTCGTAAAACCATCATGTCCTGAACTTTCAGGGCTGCATTTGCAAACGTCGGTTTCAATACCCACTCAATATAGCCATCTATATTTTGAGGATCATCATCCACAGCAATTTGTATTTTCTGCGTTTTCCAAGGTGTCAAGCCTGATGTTAAGCTTTGAATTTGGTCATCAGTCAAATTTATGAACCTTTTTCCTCTCGGACGTGAATCCCGAAGTTGCCTGATATACCATGGTGTATTTAACAGGCTCAGGTTTGCTACAGTTACATCCTTACGCACACCTTCTACTTCCTGCAAATACCATAAGGGAAATGTATCATTATCACCGTTTGTAAAAATAATGCCATATGGCTCACATGATTGAAGCATATTATAGCTCATATCCCAGGCAACATAATTTCCGCTCCGATCATGTTCATGATAATTCGCACGTATCATGGTAAACGGGATAAGAACCACTTGCAATAAAATAACAGCAATGCTTAATCGGTACCCTAAGCTCTTTGCTTTTACATTTTTGATAATATTCTCTACAATTGCTGCTGCCCCAACACCAATCCAGACGGAAAAAGCTAAAAAACTCCCTACATAGGAATAGTCTCTTTCTCGAGGCTGTGGATTGTCTTGGTTTAGATATATTATTACAGCAAGACCTGTAAGAAAAAACAAGGTCATCATTGAAAATGCTTCTTTTTCATCCCGGTAGAAATGATAAACCATACCCACCAAACCAAGAATAAATGCCAACGGAAGCCCAAATTGTGACCAATCAACTCCATCTTGCCTGTTATTCGCTCCAAATGCTGTTACCCCCGGTTCCGTCGAATTTCCTCTTCCAGCAAACTGCCATAGAAAATACCTCCAGTACATTTTTTTAACTTGGTAATTCCAGAAAAAATCCAACTGTTTCTCTACATTATAAAACATGTACTTCCGATTTTGAGATAAACTATATTTCTCCCTATTAACAGGTGCGCCGACGACCTCATGCTGTGCTGGCAATCCTTTATATCGTCTTGGAAATCGTCCCACCTGGCCATACTGTTCTCTCTCCAAATACGAAACCGCAGCAGTAACAGTTTCAGGATCGTTTTCATCTATGACAGGATCCTGCCCGGATCTAATAAAAATAATCGTGTAACTGGAATATCCAATTAAAATGAGAACCATCGAAGTAAAAACAATTGAAAGTAACCGCTGTTTATTCACAATAGACCAAATCATGACACCAAACACAATCAAGACTGCTACCACTACACCAAAAACTCCTATCTCACTTGCCAGTTTCGGAAGTCCCTTAATTACTCCATTGTGGATAATAATAAACATAACTCCCGTAATCCCAATCGTGATTAAAAACGATTTCCACTCAAAAGACTGCTTCCGGAAATAGATAATAAGCGCAATAAACGGTAACGCCAGTAAATTTAATAAATGTATTCCAATCGCAAGTCCAATCATATATGCGATTATAAGGATGTACCGTTCATTGCCCGGTTCTTCAGCCCGTTCTGCCCAGTGGAGAATCAGCCAGACCACAATAGCAGTAAAGAATGTGCTCATTGAATACACTTCTGCTTCAACGGCATTAAACCAATGGCTATCCGTAAATGCGAAGGTAAGAGCTCCAACCAGGGCTCCCCCAAAGGCAATGATCATATCCGCATTATCACGGATACCTCCGCGCCAGTGAGCCACTACCTTCACTATAATCAGGTAAAGCAACATAACTGCCAATGCGCTCACAAGAACAGAAATTAAATTCACACGAAAAGCAATGTCCGGGCTGAATGGAATCATAGAAAATATCCGTCCAATTATCAGAAAAAGCGGACTGCCCGGTGGATGAGGAACACCAAGCGTATAGGACGTAGCAATGAATTCTCCACAGTCCCAAAAGGATACAGTAGGAGCCATTGTATCGTAATATACGAAAAACGAAACAAGAAAAATGATTCCTGCTATTATCCGGTTCAAACGGTTATTTTTAAAATTAATCATTTATACTATTAATTTCATTTTTGCTCTGCATTGGTATAGTAGCCATAATGTTATAAAAAACATGGCTTTTAAAATTCATTTCAGCTATTTTTTGATGCCCAACAATCAAATCATATCCTTTATTTTATCTTCAAAAACCTACGTTGAATCACATCTAATGTTCCATCTGAAAAAAATGTGATATCTCTGTCAAAATAAGGAATGGAATATAGGTTAAATAAAATTGAAGGAGCGAAAACTTAATACAACCTATCTCTAATTAACTGATATTTACAAAATCGAGCATGTGCTGGTATTGTTTTAAGAAATGGCTTCGCAATTCAATAAAAGACTGATTCCGCAGATGGGGATCTTTTGCAACCAGGTCAAAGGCTGCTTTCCGGGCAGATTTTATAATATCACCATCCATAACCAAATCAGCAATTTTATATTTTAAAAATCCACTTTGCTTTAATCCAAAAAATTCACCCGGTCCTCGCATTTTTAAGTCTTCATCCGATATAATAAACCCATCATTTGTTTTTTCCATAACAGCTAATCTTTTCCTGCTGTTCTCGGTAAAATTCCGCTGAACAAAAATACAATAACCCTTCTCACTTCCTCGGCCAACTCGTCCGCGGAGCTGATGCAGTTGGATTAGCCCAAAACGATCTGCATGTTCCACTAACATAACTGTGGCATTAGGAACATCAATTCCTACCTCAATAACAGTGGTTGAAATCAATATCTGGATTATATTATCTGAAAACTCATTCATTGTTTTGTCTTTTTCTTCTTTTTTCATTTGTCCGTGTAATAGACTAACTCTGCAACCTTGAAAAACACCTTCTGATAGTACTTTGTATGCTTCATCTGCAGAAGCAAGGTCCGAGTTTTCTGTTTCCTTAACTAAAGGATAAACAATTATACATTGCCTGCCTTTTTTTACTTCATCCAAAATAAAAGCATAGACCTTTTTCAACCGACCCGGTTCAATTGTTTTCGTAACCACTGGTTTACGGTGCTTAGGCAATTCATCAATAATGGACAAATCCATATCTCCATGGTATGTAATTGCCAATGTTCGGGGAATAGGTGTTGCAGTCATTGCAAGAAAATGGGGATTTAACCCTTTTTCAATCAATGCGCCGCGCTGAATAACGCCAAAACGGTGCTGTTCATCAACAATGACAAGACCCAGTTTCTTAAATTCTATGTCTTTCTGAATAAGAGCATGGGTTCCTACAATTAAATCAATTCGACCTGTTTTCAAAGCATCTATTACTTTTTTCCGTTCACTCTCTTTTGTATTACCCACAAGCATAGCACAAGTAATTTTCCCTGTTTCGGAGAACGTTCTAAAGGATTCATAATGCTGATGAGCAAGAATTTCCGTTGGAGCCATAACAGCAACCTGAACATTATTCCCAATTGCAATAGCCGCTGCCAACACAGCAATAATTGTTTTCCCTGAGCCAACATCACCCTGGAGCAGTCGATTCATTGTGATAGGCTTTCCTAAATCCGTTCTTATTTCTTTTAATACCCGTTTCTGGGCATCTGTCAGCTCAAAATTTAATTGATCGTAAATTAGTTTTACATGTGGTCCTGTTTTATCCAATGATTTTGTCCCAACGCGACAATTGGACTCTTTCTTTAGCGCCATAAGCAACAGAAGAAAAAAGTGCTCATCAAACTTTAAGCGGTGAATTGCTCTTTTCACATCTTTTTCTTTTTCTGCAAAGTGGATCCAATGCAGTGCTTCATATCTAGTAATTAATGTGTATTTCTGTAAA
This sequence comes from uncultured Fidelibacterota bacterium, assembly GCA_913054425.1. Classification (GTDB taxonomy): domain Bacteria; phylum Fidelibacterota; class Marinisomatia; order Marinisomatales; family UBA8229; genus UBA8229. The sequence continues at coordinate 1,196 of CAJXJG010000089.1, read as the reverse complement.
AATTCAGGGGGGAAAAAATCCGGAATATTATTGACGTCCTTCAACAGCCTTCGGATTATCTTTCTAAAAAGACGATTTTCAAGTCCAACCTTTTGCAATTCCTGCGTAAGTGGGTACAGAGGAATAACAGAACCGGTATTCAGTGGATCATCGTCTGTATTTAATTTATCATACTCTGGATGTATAATCTGTAATCCATTGTAAAATTCAATTTTTCCATGAACAGCAAGCTGATCTCCAATTTTAATTGATTTTTTTACAAAAGGGATAGCATTGAACCAGAGGAGAGTCAAAAATCCTGTTCCATCAGATAAAACAGCTTGAAATAGTTTTCCTTTCCTGGTTTTTCTTTCTCCACACGTCTCCACTTTTCCTACAATTGTAGCAACCATATCCTTATTAAGTAAGCTGATGGCTGTGACTGTGGTTCTATCTAAGTGACGGCGAGGAAAATAATAAAGTAAGTCTTCTGAGACCTCCAAACCCAATCCAGACAAAACCTTTGCTCTTGCAGGTCCAACATTTTTTATATATTGCAGGGACGTGGAAAGACTAATTTCAGACATTTAGATAGAAGGCATAAAAAAAGTACAAATCCGTTGGATATAAATTGTACCAACTACCGGTACATTATCCAGACAACAACTAAAACAACAAATACGCAATTATAGGTATTATTTCCATTCTTTGCGGTAGGTATAAGTAATTATTTTATTATCCCCGGCAGTTATGCTCAGGGGAAAATAAATAGTAGTAGCATCTTCTTTCGTATACATGCTTGAAGCATTTCGTATCACCCAATCACCGGAAATATGTTCGATAACCCTTACTTGGATGTCTTTGTCCTGACTGTTTATTATCTGGATTTGGATAGAGGCTTCCTCACTTTTTCGCTGGCGGTCATAATTCAGAATTGTTCGTTTTCCACTCACATCAAAAGCCCGGCCGGCGGTAAGTAAAACCGTACCCTCCCTTGGTGTTTGCACCAAATAATCTTCCCCTGAAAACTCTAGTGATCCTTCCTTTGATATCAAATACATTTCTACTTTTCCAGCTGGCAGGGGAATACCAAGATCGTTTGCTTTAGAATTTATGATTTTTAGTTCAACAACAAGGGGTTCTTCCCGCTGACTTCGTTCCCTGTTTTCAAAAATGTATGTTTTCCCATAATTTATCACCCGCGGATTGTAGAGTTG